>JAYUAK010000236.1:0-9925 GCA_043741335.1 Actinomycetota bacterium | reverse complement strand
CCGACAGAGTTCCGAGCTGAGTCCTGGCTCGGGCGATTCTACGGTGAGTGCTAGGCTCGCGCCGAATCCCGATGGCCACTCACGCTCCCGCGCACCCTCGCACGACGGCCACGCGCGTCTGCTTCGTGGTGGGGGCGGTGCTCACCGCTGCGTCGGGCGGCCTCATCCTTGCTCGGAGACCGCACGAGGCGGCGGCGTGCGCGGGCGCATCGGGAGTGCTCCTGCTGATCGGCGGTCATCGTTCGAACCACGGAGCAGGCGACCCCCTCGACCGGATGCTCGACGCGTTGCTGGATCGATTCTGGGACGGCGTGGTGTTGGCCTCGATCGCCTGGGCGGCCCGTGGCCCCTCACCCCACATCGCGGCAACGGCGCTCTCGGCGCTCGGCGCCAGCTTCCTGTCGTCTTATGTCCGGGCTCGAGGGGCGTCGCTCGGTTATACCGTTGAGGAGAGCCACGTGACGCGCGGCCTCCGGTATGTCCTGATCGTCGCGGGTCTCGCGTTCGGCTGGTTGGGATGGACGGTGTGGGCGACGTTCGGGATCTCCGTGCTCGCCGTGGTCGTTCGCACGAGCCAGGTCGCGAAAGAGGAGCGGGCGTGACATCGACGATCGTCGAACCGACCAGCGAGGAACGCGAGACCCTGAAGGAACGCGCGATCGTGCTCGCGTACGAGACCTTTGGGCGCATCGCGAGGCCGATGCCGGAAAAGACGGGGCGCGCGATCGCCACCCGGATCGGGCGCCTGGCGTTCCGTTTGAGTCCCGGCGTTCGTGCCGTCGTGGCGGCGAACCAGGCGCAGGTCCTGGGACGCCCCATCGACGATCCGCTCGTGATCGCATCGACTCGTGAGGCGTTCGAGCTTTACGCGCGCTATTTCGTCGACTCGTTCCACCAACCAGCTTTGACCGACGACGAGATCTTGTCGCGGGTCCAGTGCGATACGTCGTATCGGCTCCGTGAGGGGCTCGATGGAGGCAAGGGCGTGATCTGCGCCCTCCCGCACCTCGGGAACTGGGACGCGGCGGGGCGCTGGATGCAGGCGCTCGGGATCCCGGTGCTCACGGTCGCCGAAGCGCTCAAACCCCGACGCTTGTTCGAGCTGTTCGCCGAGCACAGACGCTCGATCGGGATGGACACCGTCAGCCTGGCTGCGACCAACATCGGGAGCCAGCTGGCAACCGCGCTTCGAGAGGGTCGCCTCATCTCACTCGTGGCAGACCGCGACTTCAGCGGCCGCGGCGTCGAGGTGGAGATGTTCGGTCGCACGCGCCGGCTCCCGGCCGGCCCGGCGTTGCTGTCTCTTACGACCGGGGCGCCACTCATCCCCACACCGACGTACACGACGCCCGACGGATGGCGGATCCACATCGGCGAACCCTTGTCGATCGAGCCGACCGGCGACCGGAGGAACGACGTCCGTGCCCTCACGACGCTGTTGGCGCGCGTCTTCGAGGAAGCCATCGCCGCCGCGCCCTCGGACTGGCATCTGTTCCAACCTGGGTGGCCGTGAGGATCTCGCTCACCTGCCCGTATGCGTGGGATGACCCCGGCGGCGTCCAGGTCCACGTTCGAGAGCTGGCGACGTTCTTGCTCGCTCAGGGGCACGACGTCGAGGTGCTCGCCCCGGTCCGTCGGCGCGCATCGGAGCAGTGGGTGCGTGCCGTCGGGCGGCCGGTCGACATCCCCTATAACGCGTCGAACGCCCCCATCGACCCCCGGCCGTGGTCGTGGTTGCGCGTGCGAGACGCGCTTCGTGCGTTCGGTCCCGACGTGGTGCACGTGCACGAGCCGTTCGCGCCCAGCACGTCGATGTGGGCCACGCTCGCGTCTGCATCGCCCGTCGTGGCGACGTTCCACTCGGGCGCGCAACGCTCCAGGTTCTACGACGTGTCGGCACCCGTCCTGCGCCGGATCTCTCGCCGGATCCGCGTGCGTGTCGCGGTATCGACCACGGCGGAGCGCGCGGCATCGGCCCGGATCGGCGGTTCGTTCGAGATCGTGCCGAACGGCGTCGACGTCGGTCGTTTCGCGAACGCCGAGCCGGCCCACCTGGGCGAGGGAACGAAGCTCCTGTTCGTCGGTCGGCTGGACGAGCGGAAAGGGTTCCCGACGGCCGTACAGGCGTTCGCGCAGCTTGCGTCCGATCGACCAGGCCTTCAACTCATCGTCGTCGGCGACGGGCCCGAGCGATCCGCGGTGGACGGCCTGCGACCGGAGATCCGCGAGCGCGTGCACATGGTTGGAGCCGTTCCGAACGTGGATTTGCCTCCCTACGAGGTCGCGTGCGATCTCTATCTGGGGACGTCGGTCGGCGGTGAGAGCTTCGGCATCGTGCTGGTCGAGGCGATGGCGGCGGGCCTGCCCATCGTCGCCAGTGGTATCCCGGGCTACGACGAGGTCGTGACCCACGGCGTTGAGGCCCTCTTGGTTCCACCTCGTGACGCCGGGGCGGTGGCGAGGGCGGCCGCGATCCTCTTGGACGATCCCGATCTGGGGAAGCGCATGGCTTCGGCAGGTCGAGAGCGTGCGCGAACCTTCGACTGGAGTGTCGTGGGCGCTCGCCTCGAGGAGCTGTACGGCCGGGCGATCGCGCTCGGGCCGCTACGATAGGGAGCGATGCCGGTCGTTTGGATCTTGCTGGGTGTGGGCGTGGTCTTCCTGCTGTGGGGCGTGCTCACGTTCAACCGGTTGGTCACGCTCCGGACGCGCGTCGACAATGGCTGGTCCCAGATCGACGTCCAGCTGCGTCGCCGCCACGACCTGATCCCGAATCTCATCGAAACGGTGAAGGGCTACGCCGCGCACGAACGCGAGGTCTTCGAACACGTGACCGAGGCTCGGACTCAAGCGATGGGCGCGAAGGGGATGCAGGATCAGGCGGAGGCCGAAAACGCCGTCACCGCCGGGCTCGGTCACCTGATCGCCGTAGCCGAGAACTACCCCGATCTCAAGGCCAACCAGAACTTCCTGGCGTTGCAAGAGGAACTGACCGGCACCGAGTCGAAGATCGCTTACTCCCGGCAGTTCTACAACGACCAGGTGACGCGTCTGAACACGCTGATCCAGAAGTTCCCGTCGAGTGTGGTTGCGGGGATCGGGCACTTCGAATCTCGGACGTTCTTCACCATCGAGGAACCGGTCCGAGGACCGGTGAAGGTCGACCTCTAGCCGCCGTGTACGAGCAGATCGCGTCGAACAAGCGCAAGACCTTCCTCCTGTTGTTCGTGGCGGTCGCGCTCCTCGCCGTGCTCGGCTACGCGGTCGGGCTGATATACGGCACCGGCTGGGTCGGGTTCGGCATCGCGATCGTGCTCGCGATCGCGCTCCAGCTCGGCGCATATTTCTCCGGGGACAAGCTCGTGCTGGCCTCTGCACGTGCGCGGGCGGTGACGTCGGAGGAAGAGCCACGACTGCACAACGTCGTGGAGGGTCTGGCGATCGCGGCGGGAGTCCCGAAGCCCACGGTCTACGTGGTGCCTGAGCAGTCGCCCAATGCGTTCGCCACGGGGCGCAACCCCGAGCACTCGTCGATCGCCGTGACGCAGGGGTTGCTCGACATCATGGATCGCGTCGAGTTGGAGGGCGTGATCGGTCACGAGATGTCGCACGTCGTCGACCGCGACATCCTGTACGGCACGATCGTCGCCACAGTGGTCGGCTCCATGGTGTTGATCTCGGAGTTCTTCATGCGGAGCTGGCTCTGGGGCGGGTTCGGCGGGCGAAGGAGCAGCAACGACAACGGGGGCGGAGGTGGTCTCGCGCTCATCGTGTTCGCGGCCGGGTTCGTGCTGATGATCCTGGCGCCGCTCTTCGGTCAGCTGATCCAGCTCGCGACGTCGCGCAACCGTGAGTACTTAGCCGACGCGCAAGGAGCGATGCTGACGCGCTATCCGCCGGGCCTGATCAGCGCACTGAAGAAGATCAAGGATGCCCCTCACGCGATGAGATCCGCGAACAACGCCACCGCGCATCTGTGGCTGGAGCAACCCTCGCGGGTGCCGGGGCAGGGGACGGGCAGGATGGAGCGACTGTTCTCCACTCATCCGCCGATCGAGGAACGGATCCACCGACTCGAGGAGATGTGACGATCCGGTCGAGATGACCTGAGGTGTTTGAGCCGCCCCCCGGGCGCCGTTACCATGGCCGCCCGGCTCCGTCGAAGGAGCCGTGCTCACTCTCGAACGCATCCGAGCGCATCCAGCCGATCGAACTTGGCCGATCGCACATAGGAGGTACGGAAGATTGGCGCTCACCCGACGCGGGAAGGTCGTGGTCTCGGTCGCTGGTGCGCTCGCTCTCGTCGGCGTCGGCGGTATCGCTCTGGCGCTCACCGGCCATGCGCCGGCCGTCATCCAGCAGGCCGTGGACAACGTGACCGGGCAAGAACACACTCCGGCTCCGCCACCGCCGACCTGTCCTCTCACCGGCAAGCCCGCCCCCGGCGGCGTGGTACCCCACCGGCCGGTCTTGGCGGTCAAGGTCGAGAACACGCCCGATGCCTACCCGCTCGTCGGCCTGCAGAACGCCGACATCGTCTATGAAGAGCTCGTCGAAGGCGGGATCACGCGGTTCATGGCGTTGTATCAGTGCAAGGATTCGACGAAGGTGGGTCCGGTTCGCAGCGCCCGCACGACCGACCCGAAGGTCTTGATTCAATACGACCCCCATCCGGTGATCGCCTACTCCGGTGCTCAGCTTGCGGTCGTGCACACGGTCGAGCAGGCCGGCTTGATCGGCCTCGACGAAACGACGGGTGGAGATGCGTTCTGGCGCGACCCCGCCCGTGTCGAGCCGCACAACCTGTTCGTGAGCACGGCCAAGCTCGGCACGAAGGCCGCGAAGCAAGTCGCGAACGAAGGTCCGCCGCGCCGTCTGCTGACGTTCGACGCCACGGCTCCCTCGATCGGCAAGCACGTGGCGAGCGTCTCGATGGCGTTCTCATCGTCGGTGACGGCCACATGGAAGTGGCTGCCCGCGAGCGGTCGATGGGAGCGGATGCTCGATGGATCGCCTATGACCCTCGATACGGGTACCCCGATCACGGCGGAGAACGTCGTGATCCAGCAGGTCGTCGTCACCGAGGGCACCTTGGTGGACGTGCTGGGCTACCACTCGCCCGAGGTCACGGTGACCGGCACCGGCAAAGCGTGGATCCTTCGCAACGGAGTGATGATCGCGGGCAAGTGGGTGCGTCCGGTGATGGGCGCCGTCACGAAGTTCGAGACGAAGACCGGCGAGATCATCTCGTTCTCTCCGGGCAACACGTGGATCGAGCTGGTCGCGAAGGGCACGCCTCCCACGATCACGAAGTAGTCGCCTCTCCGCCCGACTTCTGGCCGAGCTCTGGCCCGCAGGCCGGCGGTACACTCGTGCCATGACGGGTTCGGAGGAGGGATCGACCGTGGAGCGCGAAACGGGAACGTTCCGGGTAAAGGCCGGTTTGGCGGAGATGTTGAAGGGCGGCGTCATCATGGACGTCACCAACGCCGACCAGGCCAAGATCGCCGAAGACGCCGGTGCGTGCGCGGTCATGGCGCTCGAGCGTGTTCCTTCCGACATCCGCAGAGACGGCGGCGTCGCACGCATGGCCGACGCGACGAAGATCGAAGAGATCCAACAAGCGGTCACGATTCCCGTTATGGCGAAGGCCCGCATCGGACACTTCGTGGAGGCGCAGATCCTCCAGTCACTCGGCGTCGACTACGTCGACGAGTCCGAGGTGCTCACTCCCGCCGACGAGGAGTTCCACATCGATAAGTGGGCGTTCACGGTGCCGTTCGTGTGCGGGGCGCGGAACCTGGGCGAGGCGTTGCGCCGGTTGGCCGAAGGCGCGGCGATGATCCGCACGAAGGGCGAGGCCGGCACCGGCAACGTGGTCGAAGCGGTTCGTCACCAGCGCACGATGCTTCGCGAGATGGCGTGGCTCGCCTCCCTCCGGCCCGAGCAGTACGTCGGTGCGGCGAAAGACCTGGGCGCGCCTGTAGAGCTGGTGCGACAGGTCGCTGCCACCGGCACGTTGCCGGTCGTGAACTTCGCCGCCGGCGGCCTGGCCACGCCGGCGGACGCGGCGCTCATGATGCAGCTGGGGGTCGACGGCGTGTTCGTCGGCTCCGGCATCTTCAAGTCCGAAGATCCCGCGCCGCGTGCACGCGCGATCGTCGAGGCGACGACGCATTTCAACGACCCCGACGTCTTGGCCAAGGTATCGCGTGGTCTCGGCGAGCCCATGCCCGGTCTCGACATCCACGAGATCGGCGAGGAGGGTCTGCTCCAGACCCGCGGCTGGTAACGCTGGGAGCGTCGGTGAAGGCCGGTGTCCTCGCGCTCCAAGGCGACTTCCGAGAGCACGCGCGCGTCCTGGCCGACGCCGGCGCAACCCCCATCGAGGTTCGGACCGTGGAGGAGTTGGAAGGGATCGATTGCCTGGTCATCCCCGGAGGGGAATCCACCACGATCGGCAAGTTGGCGCGTGCGGACGGATTGGTCGAGCCCGTGCGGGAGCGCGCGGCCGCGGGGATGCCGATCTTCGGGACGTGCGCGGGGATGATCGTGCTCGCTGAGCGCGTCGAGGGGGGAGAGCCGCTGTTCGGACTTTTCGACATCACGGTGCGGCGCAACGCATACGGCCGTCAGGTCGAGTCGTTCGAGACGGACCTCGACGTCGACGGGATCGATCATCCGGTCCGCGGCGTGTTCATCCGGGCACCGTGGGTGCAGGACCTCGGTCCGGACGTGCGCGTGCTGGCCGAGCACGAAGGGCACCCGGTCGTTCTGGAGCAAGGGAACCTGCTCGTTGCGTCGTTTCATCCGGAGCTGGTCGGAGAGACCGCGCTCCACGAGTACCTGTTGAGGAAGGTGTAGCGAGATGTCCGGACATTCCAAGTGGGCGACGATCAAGCGGAAGAAAGAAGCGACCGATTCGAAGCGTTCGAACATGTACGCGAAGCTCTTGCGCGCGGTGGAGGTTGCGGCGCGCGAAGGCGGCGGCAACGTCGACGGCAACATGACGCTCGCGTCCGCGGTCGAGAAGGCGAAGAGCTTCTCGGTCCCCAACGACAACATCGATCGTGCGATCAAGCGCGGGACCGGTGATGACGCCAGCGCCGCTCACTACGAAGAGCTCCAATACGAGGGCTATGCGGTCGGGGGCGTCGCTCTCCTGATCCAGGTGCTCACCGACAATCGCAACCGAACCGGTCAGGAGATCCGCCACGCGTTCACGCGGAACAACGGCAACCTGGGTGAACAGGGCAGCACCGCGTGGATGTTCACGCGGACCGGACTGATCGTCGTCGAGAAGGATGTCGCTCCCGATGAGGACCGGCTGCTGGAGGTGGCGCTCGAGTCCGGGGCGGAGGACCTGCGCGACTCCGAGAGCTCGTGGGACATCATCGCCGACCCATCGAGCATCAAGACGGTGAGCATGGCGCTCGAGCGGGCGGGCGTTCCCGTGTACTCCGCCGAGATCACGATGCTCCCGCAGACGACGATCCCCGTGGACGGGGGAGAAGCGCGGCAGGTCCTGGCCCTCATCGAATCGCTCGAGGACCTCGATGATGTCCAGAACGTCTACGCGAACTTCGACATCTCCGAAGAGCTCATGGCCTCGCTCTAGGTCTCGCTCAGGCTCGCTCTCTGGCGAGCCGGTGTTTGCCCAGGGCCCGGTCCCACCCTAGACTGCACGAACAGATGTTCGATTCGTGCGTGCTCGGCGTGGATCCCGGCGTGGCCCGGCTGGGCCTCGCGGTCGTCGCCCGTCTCGACCGCAAACCCGTGATCGTGTGGAGCGGCACGGTGGAGACATCCCGCGAGGATCCTGAAGCCATCCGACTCCACATCATCTCGCTGGCCGTCTGCAAGGTGATCGCCGAGCACCACCCCGCGTCGGTGGCGCTCGAACGTGTCGCCTGGAACGTGAACAAGGCCAGCGCGATGGCGGTGGCTCGTGCCACGGGCGTGGTCATGGCCGCCGCCGCGCAGGCCGGTGTCCCTGTTGAGGAGTACGGTTCGCTCGAAGTGAAGAACGCCATCACCGGGTCCGGCGGGACCGACAAGGCCCAGATCCGCACGGCGCTCATCCGCGTGCACGGGCTCGCCGACGTGCCCACGCAGCCCGATGCCGCCGACGCGGTTGCCATCGCGGTAACGCACCTGGTCCGCTCGCGGTTCGAAGCGGCCGCGGCACGTGCGGAGGCTCGATGATCTCGTTCCTGGAAGGCGAGGTCGTCCAGAAGGCCGGCGCCCGAGTGGTCATCGGCGTGGGGGGCGTTGGCTACGACGTGCTGGTGCCGACCTCGACCCTGGCCTCGCTTCCCCCCGTGGGCCTCCGCGCGCGTGTGCACACGCGTCTGATCGTGCGCGACGACGCGATGTTGCTCTATGGCTTCTCCTCGACCGATGAACGCGAGCTTTTCGACCTGCTCACCGGCGTCACGGGCGTGGGTCCGAAGGTCGCGCTCGCGTTCTTGTCCTCGCTCACCCCCGACGCCATCCGTCGCTCCGTCGTGGCCGGCGACGTCGGCGCGTTGACCGTCGTACCGGGCGTCGGCAAGAAGGTGGCGCAACGCGTGGTCCTGGATCTCCGCGACCGTCTCGGCGGCGAAGGAGACCTGCTGTTCGAGGGGCCGCTCGCCGACGTCCGCGAGGCGTTGCTCGCGCTCGGGCTGACGCCTCAGGAGGCAAGCGGTGCCATGAGCGGTCTGGAGGTCGACGGTCGCGCTGTCGACGAGTTGTTGAAAGAGGCCCTCCAGCAGGTGGGCAGATGATGGAAGAAGAACGGGTGATCGAAGCCGCGGAGCTTCCCGACGACCCCGAGTTCGACATCGCGCTCCGCCCACGCACGTTGGAGGAATTCGTCGGGCAGGACCGGGTGAAGGAGCAGCTCGCGCTGTTGATCGACGGAGCTAGCCAACGTGGAGAGCCGGTGGACCACGTCCTGTTCAGCGGCCCGCCTGGGCTGGGCAAGACCACCCTTGGTCAGATCGTCGCGAACGAGATGGGCGCGGGATTCCAACCCACGTCCGGTCCGGCGCTCGACCGGCCGAGCGACCTGGCCGCGATCCTCACGAACCTCGAGAACGGCGACGTGCTCTTCGTCGATGAGATCCATCGCATGCCGCGAACCGTCGAGGAGGTGCTCTACCCGGCGCTCGAGGACTTCAACCTGGATGTGGTTCTCGGGAAAGGGCCGACGGCCCGCAGCATCCGGCTGGAGCTTCCGCGCTTCACGCTCATCGGCGCGACGACGCGCCCGGGTCGGATCACGCTGCCACTCCGTGAGCGTTTCGGCTTCTCTCCCCGCCTGGACTACTACCCCGTCGAAGATTTGGGGAAGATCGTGCGGCGTTCTGCGGGCATCCTCGGCGTGCAGACCGACGGCGAGGGCGCCGACGAGATCGCGCGTCGATCCAGAGGCACTCCGCGCATCGCGAATCGTCTGCTTCGACGTGTCCGCGATTTCGCCCAGGTTCGGCATGACGGCGTCATCACGGGCGACCTCGCTCGGGCAGGGCTCGAGCTCTTCGAGGTGGACGAAGAAGGGCTCGATCGGCTGGACCACGCGATCTTGCGGATGGTGGTGGAGAAGTTCGGCGGGGGCCCGGTGGGGTTGTCGACGCTCGCCGCTGCCGTGGGTGAGGAACCGGACACGGTAGAGGACGTCGTGGAGCCCTACCTGATGCAACTCGGTTTCCTCAAGCGAACCCCGCGGGGCCGGGTTGCGACCGAGCGGGCGTTCCGCCATCTGGGCGTGACCACCCCCGGCACGCTGCCGATCTAGCGGCGTGCGCCCGATGTTTCGTCCGGTCGGAGGGCGGTCGGGCGGGTAGACTCCGTCGTCGGTTCCCCGGACACGGAAGGTCCTCATGATGCTGTCTTCGATCGCAGCGACGTCCAGTCAGAGCAATCCGATCGCGCTCTTCGT
>JAYUAK010000235.1:0-4282 GCA_043741335.1 Actinomycetota bacterium | reverse complement strand
GACCCCGGATCGCCCGGCGTAGAATCCCCGGCGTGGCGACCGCGGCTCCCCCCACTTCCGGTTCCGGCAAAGGCATCTTCAAGCGCGTGCTGGTCGGGCGTGCCGTGGCCAGCAATCGGCTGGAACACACCCTGTTGCCCAAGGTCCTGGCGCTGCCGGTGTTCTCCTCGGACGCGCTCTCCTCGGTCGCGTACGCGACCGAGGAGATCATGCGTGTCCTGCTGATCGCGAGCGTTGGCACGGTGTCGCACGCGATGCCGATCGCCATCGCGATCGGCGCCTTGCTGATCATCGTCGTCTCGTCGTACCGGCAGACGGTCAAGGCCTACCCGAACGGCGGTGGGGCCTACATCGTCAGCAAGGAGAACCTGGGTGTGTTGCCGGGCTTGGTGGCGGCGGCTGCGCTCTTGACCGACTACGTGCTGACGGTCTCGGTGTCGGTGGTTGCCGGGGTGTTCGCCATGACGTCTGCACTGCCGAGCCTCGCCGGGTACAAGGTGGAGCTCTCACTGATGTTCGTCCTGCTGATCACGCTGGCGAACCTCCGCGGGGTGCGGGAGTCGGGGACGCTCTTCGCCGTCCCCACCTACGCGTTCATCGTTTCGATCTTCATCTTGGTCGTTGCCGGGCTCACCAAGTGTCTGTTCGGCGGCTGCCCGGTCGTGACCGACCATGTGGCGGCCTCGCCGATGCTCGCCAAGACCGTTGGCTCCGTCGGTCTCTTCGTCATCCTGCACGCGTTCTCATCGGGATCGACCGCGCTGACCGGCGTCGAGGCCATCTCGAACGGTGTGCCGGCCTTCCGGCGACCTCAGTCGAAGAACGCTTCCGACACCCTGCTGATCATGGGCGTGATCTCTGTGGCGATGTTCCTCGGGATCTCGTTCTTGGCGACACATATCTCGGGGATCACGGTGAGCGATGACCGATCGGTGGTGGGCCAGATCGCGCATGCGGTCTTTGGCGGGGGCTTCTTCTTCTACTTCGTGCAGCTCTTCACGACGGCGATCCTGGTCCTGGCCGCGAACACGTCGTATCAGGACTTCCCGCGACTCGCCTCGCTCCTGGCCCGCGACCGGTTCATGCCCCGGCAGTTCGCGAACCGTGGCGACCGGTTGGTGTTCTCCAACGGCGTGATCGTGCTGGCCGCGTTCGCGAGCATCCTGATCATCGCGTTCAACGCCGATCTGAACCGGTTGATCCAGCTCTACGTCGTCGGCGTGTTCACCGGGTTCACGTTGTCGCAGACCGGGATGGTTCGCCACTGGCTCAAAGAGAAACATAAAGGGGACCAGGGCGAGAAAGGCTGGCAACGATCGATCGTCATCAACACCGTCGGCGCCGTGGCGACCTTCCTGGTGCTGATCATCGTCACGTACACAAAGTTTGCCGAAGGCGCCTGGATCGTGATCCTGGCGATGCCGATCATCGTGTTCGCGTTCTATTCGATCCACCGGCACTACACCTCCATCATGGCGCAGCTCCGACGGGGGACGGTGACGCCCGGCGACATCGGTGAGAACCACGTCGTGTTGCTGGTCAGCGACTTCGGTCAGGCCACGGCCGAAGCGCTCGGCTACATCCGATCCTCACGCCCTCGGGACGTTCACGCGCTCTACGCGATCGAAGGGGATGCCGTCCCGCCCGAGGTGCAGGACCGCTGGCGAACCTTCGCCGGTGGCGGAGGGGACCTCGAGCCGCTGCCGCTCCACGGGGGAGACGTGCTGTCGGCAACCCAGGAGTTCCTGCGCGCGCTCCCACGACAACCGAACGACTTCATCAGCGTCATCGTCCCCGAACAGATCGGCGAGTCGCTCTTCGGTTATCTGCTCCGTCGTCGGAGCGCCGTGCGGCTCAAAGCGGGGCTCCTGCGGGAGTCGAACGTCGTGGTCACCGACGTGCCCGTGGTCGGAGTGGACGATGTTCCGCTCGGTCCGGATGCCCGACCGCTGATCCCGCAGCGGACGGTGACGCTCGTGTTCGTGTCGTCGGTGAACGACGCCACGATCCGCGCCGTGAACTACGCACAGACGCTCGACGCGGCGGAGACGCGGGCGATCTACTTCGACCTCGATCCGGAAGAGGCGCATCGGCTCGAGCAGCAATGGTTCGACCGGCGCTTGGGCATCCCGCTCGACATCGTCGAGGCGCAGTTCCGGGACCTCACCGGGCCGATGCTCGACGAGGTGAGGCACTACACGTCGCGCACCGACACGGTCGTCAATGTCGTGATCCCGGAGTTCCTCGTGAACAAGTGGCGCCACTACTTGCTCCACAACCAGAACGCGCTGTTCATCAAGCGGCTCTTCCTGTTCGAGGAGCGCGCGGTCCTGTCGAGCGTTCCGTTCTTGGTGCAGGAACCGAAGGAAGCGCGCCGCACGGCTGCATCGGGCGAGGGGTCCTGAGATGGAGCGCGAGGCCGCCGTCGCGTTCTGCCGGGAGAAGTGTCTGAAGGAAACCACGGTCCGACACCTCATCTCCGTGGAGGGTGTCATGCGATCGTTGGCGCAACGATTCGGCGAGGACCAGGATCTGTGGGGACTCACCGGCCTCTTCCACGACTTGGACCAGGATCACACCGGCGACGAAGGGCTGGGACACGCGGAGTTGGCCGCGTCGTGGCTCCGCGAAGCCGGTGTCGATGAACGGATCGTGAACGGCGTGCTCGCGCACGTCTACGAGGTCTATCGCACCGACCTGATGTCGCGCGCGGTCGTGCACGCGGACGCGATCGCGGGGCTGTTGGTCGCGTCCGCGCTCGTGCGTCCCGAGAAGGCCACCGGCATGAAGGTCTCGTCGGTCAAGAAGAAGCTGAAGGAGAAGGCGTTCGCTCCGGGAGTGAACCGCGAGGAGATCACCGGCGTCGAGGCTTCGATCGGCCTGTCGCTCGACGACTTCCTTGCGGTGTCGATCGAAGGGCTCCAGTCGGTCGCGGTCGAGCTCGAGCTCACCGTGATCGATCAAGCCAAGAACCATCAAAGTTCCGAGGAGGACGGATGAACATCAGACCGGCCACGCACGATGACGTCGAGTTCCTGCAGAAGATGCTCTACGAGGCCACGAGGTGGAACCCCGACTGGCCGCGAGAGTCCATGCAAGATGTCCTCGCGGATCCGATGCTCACGCGCTACCACGAAGGATGGGGACGTCCCGGAGACGCCGGTGTGATCGCCGAGCTGGACGGCGAACCGGTCGCCGCCGCGTGGTACCGGCTGTTCACCGCCGACGCGCCTGGCTACGGCTTCGTCGACGAGAAGATCCCCGAGCTCGGCATCGCCGTAGAGCCGCTGCACCGGCGCAAGGGCCTCGGCGGAACCCTGCTTCGCGCCCTCATGGTCCAGGCACGCGAGGAGGGGTTCCAGGCGCTTTCGCTCTCTGTCGCCGTGCACAACCGCTCGCGGATGATGTATCAGCGGGTGGGGTTCGAGAAGGTCGACGAGGACGAGGGCGACTCCTGGGTGATGGTTGTGAACCTGTAGCGGTCCGGCTACGAGGGTGCGTCGGCCCGCTGTCGGTCGAGCTCCGCGTACTCGGACCGAACCTGGGTCCATCGTCGCGCAACCCAGATGCCGCCGCCGATCACGATCGCCGCGAACACGAGCCATCCGATCGGCTTCAGCAGGTTCTCGGCCTTCGTCCAGTTCGCACCGAGCGCGTACCCGATCCCCGCGAGCGCGAAGGTCCACGGCAGGCAGCCGAGCAGTGTGTACAGCGTGAACTTCCCGAGCTTCATACGCGCGATGCCCGCCGGGAGGCTGATAAACGTCCGCACGACCGGGAGGAGGCGGGACGCGAACACCGCGAACTCTCCTCGGCGGTCGAACCACTCGTGCGCCCGGTCAACCTCGTGCGGGCGGATCAGCAGGTAGCGCCCGAACCGATCGACGATCGGTCGTCCGCCTTTCGAGCCGACACCGTACGCCAGCCAGGACCCGACGAGGTTGCCGAGCGTACCGATGAGTCCCACGACCACGAAGTTGAGCTGGTGGCCACCGAAGACGACGAAGCCTGCGCTCGCGAGGGCTCCGCCGAAGAGCATCGTCACTTCGCTTGGGATCGGTATGCAGGCGGACTCGAGCGCCATCAGCACGAAGATCGCGAGATAGCCGTTCTGGGCCACCTGTTTGGTGACGAAGTCGGTGAAGAGCGCGAGCACCTAGGCCTTCCATTCCGGGAATAGCCATCAGTATGCGGGCGTTCCGTGGCTCCGAGGGTCCCCCGGCAGGGTCTCTGGCCAGGTCTTCACGGCATCTCCACGATGGTGAGCCTCCCGGCGGCTTCG
>JAYUAK010000234.1:0-4316 GCA_043741335.1 Actinomycetota bacterium | reverse complement strand
GGATCATCATGGAAGCGAACCCCCAGATCCCGGATGCCTACCGCCAGGAGTTCCTGCAGGGCGAGGCCGAGGACACGGCGTGGATCACGAACGTGTCCGGCTCGGTGACGGTCCCGTACGGCACTGTCCACGACGTGCTGACCTCGCTCGAGGCCACGGTGCTCGAGCCCACGGTCGTCGATCAGAAGATCTACGCCCCGGGGATCGGTATCGTGCTGGAACACGCGATCGCAGGTGGGCAGGAGGTCGCAAAGCTCGTTAGCGTGACGGGCTGAGCGCCTAGTTTCAACGGAGCAGCCGGGCATCTCTGCCCGGCTGCTCCCACATCGGAGCCCCTCAGTCGATGACCGCGAGGATCTGTCCGGTCTCGACGACCTGGGCCGCACGGATCGGGAGCTCGGTGACCTCGCCGTCACGAGTCGAAGCGATGTGGTTCTCCATCTTCATCGCCTCCAGGATGCAGACGACCTCACCAGCACGGATCTCCTGGCCCTTTTCGACCAGCACTTTGAGGATCGTCCCCTGCATGGGCGCGCGGATCTCGCCGTGCACATGCTCACCATGATGGGTGCTCGACGACGCCGGCGATCGTGGTGCGATCTCGCGACGCTCGTCGAAGATCCGCACCGGCACACGGCGCCCGTCGACCTCGACCAGGATGTCGGCAGGTCGCGCGGGGTTCGGCCCGCTCGGCGTGGGTTGCAGGTCGACCTGCGACGGGAAATCCACCTCGGCCACCGCTCGCTCGAGCCACGTGGTCGTGTGGGTTCCGGCGCGGAACTCCTTCGACTCCAGGATCCATTCGTGGATAGGGATCGTGGTCGGAACGCCCTCCACGTGGAACTCCGACAGCGCGCGCAGCATCCGACGGCGCGCGCGCTCGCGATCCTCGCCGGACACGATCAGCTTCGCGAACATCGAGTCGTAGTCGCCGGGGATCTCGCGCCCGACGGTCACGCCCGAGTCCACGCGCACGAACGGTCCGCTCGGTTCTTCGTACCTCGTGATCCGCCCGGGACCCGGCAGGAAGTTGCGTCCCGGATCCTCGGCGTTGATGCGGCATTGGATCGCCGCCCCGCGAGGCATCGGATGCAGATCGAGCTTCTCGCCCATGGCGACCTGGAGCTGGAGCGCGACCAGGTCGTAGCCCGTGGCCATCTCGGTCACGGTGTGCTCGACCTGCAATCGCGTGTTCATCTCCAAGAAGTAGAACGAGTCGTCCTCGTCGACGATGCACTCGATCGTGCCGGCGTTCACGTAGCCCGACTCCTTCGTCAGCGAGATCGCCGCCTCGGCGAAGCGCGTGCGCATCCGCTCGTCCATGACCGGCGACGGCGTCTCCTCGATGAGCTTCTGGTGCCGACGCTGGACGGAGCAGTCGCGTTCGCCCAGGAAGAAGACGTTGCCGCGCGTGTCGGCGATGACTTGCGCTTCCACGTGGTGCGCGCGATCGACGTAGCGCTCCAGGAAGACCTCGGGGCGCCCGAAGTAGGACTGCGCCTCGCGGGCCGCCCGCCGAAGCGCCTCCTCCAGGTGATCGGCGTCGCGAACGATGTGCATGCCCTTGCCGCCGCCGCCGAACGCCGCCTTCACGAGCAAGGGGAACCCCACACGTCCCGCCTGCTTCTTCGCCTGGCGGACGTCGACGGGCTCGGGCGTGCCCGGGACGATCGGAACGCCGCTGCGGTCGGCCACGCGCCGCGCGGCAGCCTTGTCGCCCATGATCTCGATGACGTGGGCCGGTGGTCCGACGAAGGTGAAGCCCGCTTCGTCGACGGCTTGGGCGAAATGGGAGCGCTCGGCGAGGAAGCCGTACCCCGGGTGGATCATGGTGGCCCGGGATTTCCGGGCCGCCTCCAAGATGGCGCCTATCGACAGATACGAGTCCGACGCCAACGCCGGTCCGATCCGGAACGCCTCATCCGCCATCTCCACATGCAGGGCATCTCGGTCGGCGTCGGAGTACACGGCGACCGTGGAGAGTCCAAGCTCACGGCAGGTCCGGATGATCCGGACCGCGATCTCGCCTCGGTTGGCGATCAGGACCTTCGGTTTCGTCGCCACGGCTGACTCGCGATAATCGGGGACCCCCCGGAGGGAGTCAAACCGTTGTTGTCAGAAGTCGATCTCGAACGAGCGCTCGCGGCCGCCGGCCTCGAGGCGCCCGTGCGCTTCGACGAGGTTACCGGCTCCACGAACGCCACGGCCTCGGAGCTGGCCGAAGCGGGCACGCCCGAGTGGACCTTGGTCGCCGCCGCTCATCAATCGGCCGGGCGTGGAAGGCAGGGCCGCGCGTGGGTCGACCGGCCGGGCGCCGCTCTGATGTTCTCGTTCGTGCTCAGACCTGCAGCGTTGGATCCCGAGCATTCGGGGCTCGTCCCGCTCCTGGCCGGCGTGGCCATGGCCAACGCGATCCAGCGCGTGGCAACCGTCGAGGTTCGTTGCAAGTGGCCGAACGACTTGCTGCTGGGAGGCGCGAAGGTGGGCGGCATCCTGGTGGAATCGTCGATCGCAGATGGCCGGGTGCGGTACGTGGTGGTGGGTGTGGGCGTGAACCTGGAGCCGCCGACCGGCGTCCGAGCCGCGGCCGGGCTGGGGGACGTCGATCCGGCGGCACTGCTCTCGGCGTTCCTCGTTCGGTTCCACGACGGCTATGTGGCGCTTCCCGCCGACGTCATCGAGCACTGGTCGGCGGTCTCGGCCACGCTCGGACGCGAGGTCGAGGCGCTTCGCACTCGGGCCCCTTCGATCCGCGGGCGTGCCGTCGCGGTCGACGAGCGGGGCGCACTCGTGATCGAGACCGTGGACGGCCCCGTGACGGTCACGTCGGGTGAGGTCGAGCACCTCGGCAACGCCTGAGCCTGCAAAGAATCTGCTAAAGAATCTGCTAAAGAATCTGCTAAAGAATCTGCTAAAGAATCTGCTAAAGAATCTGCTAAAGAATCTGGTCGAGATCCTTCGCCGGACAGTTGCCCCATCCTTTGCTGCGCGGTACCGTCCGCGCATGCCGTTCCCGACACGACTGCTGGTGCCCGGCGAGGAGCTCGAGCTCGATCTTCGTCCGCACCCCATCTCCCTCGCACTCCCGGCCCTCGCGACGATCGGGATCGTCCTGGCGTGGATCATGGCTGTGAAATCGTGGGACGGAACCATCAACCTAGTGATCTTCGTGGCCGCGGTGGTCCTGTTGCTCGTCTACCCCATCCGGCACTTGGTCAGCTGGCTCACGTCGCACTTCGTCGTCACGACGACCCGCGTGATCCACCGGCAGGGCCTGATCGCGAAGCGGTCCATCGAGATTCCGCTCGACAAGATCAACGACATCCGGTTCGACCAAGGGGTCTTCGATCGCATGGTCGGCGCGGGCGATCTCACGATCCGATCGGCGAGCGAGGACGGCCCCACCACGTTCGAAGACGTCCGCCATCCCGAGGATGTCCAGAAGACGATCTACGGCGCCAGCGAGCGGAAGCAGCAGCAGATGTTCCAACCGAGGGCCGCGGCTGCGGAGTCGCCCGCCGATCCCGGCCGGCCTGCGGCGCCCCCGCTCGCACCCTCCACCGTCACCGAGCTCGAGCGTCTGGCGGACCTCCGAGCCAAGGGCGTTCTCACCGAGGCCGAGTTCCAGTCGCAGAAGGCCAAGATCCTGGGCCAGTAGTAACCCCGGGTCTCCCGCCCCGTCAGCTAGTCCGTCAACCGGGTTCGTATCCTCTGCTCGTGAACAGAGCCACCTGTACTCGCTGCGGAGAACTGCTGCCGCCCGGCGCCAAGTTCTGTCCGAACTGCGGCGCGCCGGTAGCGATCTCCGCGGCGTCTGAGCGGCGGTTGGTCACGATCGTGTTCATCGACCTGGTTGGATCGACTGGGCTCGCTTCCCGCCTGGATCCCGAGCGCTTCCGTGAGGTGCTCGCCGCGTTCCACGGCATGGTGACCGAGGAGGTCGAGCGGCTCCGAGGACGCACGGAGGCGTTCATCGGAGACGCTGTGCTGTGCGTGTTCGGCGTGCCGACCTCGCGCGACGACGACGCCGTGCGCGGGATCCGTGCCGCGCTCGCGGTGGTGGAGCGCGCCGGGCGGCTGGGTCGCGAGCTGGGTCTGCCGGTTCCCATGCGGGTGCATGTGGGGATCAACACGGGTCAGGTCGCGGTGGGCACTGCCGCAGACCGCGGCATCGTGGTCGGAGCCGAGGTGAACATCGGCTCCCGCCTGCAGGCGGTGGCCGCGCCGGGCGAGGTCTTGGTCGGTGGGACGACCCACCAGCTCGTGAAGGATGCAGTCGAATTCGGCGAGCAACGCATGATCACGCCAAAGGGGAT
>JAYUAK010000233.1:0-4326 GCA_043741335.1 Actinomycetota bacterium | reverse complement strand
GTTCGAGCATCCCCCGGTGCTCCAGATCTTCCAGATCGCGGCGAACCGTCACCTCTGAGACCCCCAACAGCTCCGAGAGCGTGGAGACACGAACGGCTCGCCGCTTCCTCACGACATCGAGGATCGTGTGATGCCGCTCAGCCGGCAACGCCTGTCTCACGCGCCCTGCCCCTCCTCTGCGCGGACCCACCCCTATGACCGAACGGGAGCGAGTTTGTCCTGTTCCGATCAGGAATGCAATCGGACGAAAGGCGCCGTCGAGCGCTGCGTCCGGCCGAGTGTCACACTCGGCCGAAGTCCATCGAGAAGGGAGACGAGATGCAGAAGACCCTCACGATCGTCGCGGCAGCGGTCGCCGTGGTGCTGGTCGCCGGCTATATGGCGAACGCGGGAACCCGCCGCGGGAAGGACGCGGCCCTGATCCACGTGATCGAGCACGCCACCACCGACCTGGTTGTCGACACCGGCCCGTCGGGCGATTCGAGCGGAGATCTGCTCACGTTCGCCAACGACCTCTACGACGAGACGAACGTGAACAAGGTCGGTCGCGACCAAGGCGACTGCATCCGGATCAACACGACGGAAGGTTCTTGGGAATGTCGTTGGACGACGTTCCTCAAGGGCGGCGCGATCATGATCGAAGGACCGTTCTACGACTCGCACGACAGCGTGATGGCGATCACGGGTGGACGCGGGAAGTACAAGGACGCTCGCGGGAGCATGGAGCTGAAGGCGCTCGCGGATGGCTCCGGCTACGACTTCATCTTCCACGTGCTGGCCTAGGGCCCGCGCGATCCGTCTGCGGCCGAACGCCGGGCGTGGCAGACTCCCCCCGATATCGTTCGAGGGGAGGGGCAATGAGAAGGTTCGCGATCGTCGCCGCGGTAGCCGCGGTGGTGGTGCTCGTCGCCGGGATGGTGGCGCAGGCCAGGAGCCCGCACCGCGCCCAGCGCACCACGGTGGTTCACGTGATCGAGCACGCCACTACGGACAAGGTGATCGACACGGGCAAGGCCGGCGATTCGACCGGAGATCTTCTGACCTGGCACAACAAGGTCTACGACCAGACCGACACCTCGGTAGCCGGCAGCGACCAGGGCGAGTGCATCCGGATCGCGCCGAAGCAGGGGACCTGGGAGTGCACCTGGATCACTTGGCTTGACGGGGGATCGATCACCGTCGAAGGCCCGTTCTACGACACGAAAGATGGCGTCCTCGCGATCACCGGAGGAACGGGGGTGTACTCGGCCGCGACCGGAGAGATGCAGCTCGTCTCGAAGAACGGGGGCGCCGAGTACGACTTCATCTTCAACCTCACGTAGGTCTGATGAAGTTCCACCGATAGGTTGGGTGGCCCGTCCGGGTCGAGAGCGACCAGGACGGGCCGTTCAGCCTTCCAGAACCGCCAGGAACTCGTCGAGATCGGGCGAGACGTGGAAGCTCGCCTCGAGCCGGCCTTCCAACGCGTCGATCGTCTTGTAGCCGTTGCCCGTTACGAACGCGACGGTCTCTTCGTTCGGCGCGATCGCCCCGCGCTCGACCAGACGCTTCAGTACGGCGATCGTGACGCCGCCGGCCGTCTCGGTGAACACGCCTTCTGTCTGGGCCAGCAGGCGGATGCCATCGACGATCTCGTCCTCGGTACACGCCTCGATCTCACCGCCGGTCCCGCGGGCGACCTGGAGCGCGTAGAACCCGTCGGCGGGAGCGCCGATGGCCAGGGAGCGCGCGATCGTGTCCGGCTTCACCGGCTTGACGTCGTCGGTTCCCTCGGCGAACGCCCGGGCGACCGGTGCACAGCCCTCGGCTTGTGCGCCCGATACCCGGTATGGCTTCTCGTCGACCGCCCCGATCGCGATCAGCTCGCTGAAGGCCCGGTGGATCTTGGTGAGGAGCGCACCAGACGCGATCGGCACTACTACGTGATCGGGGAGGCGCCAGCCGAGTTGCTCCGCCGTCTCGAACCCGAGCGACTTCGACCCCTCCGCGTAGTACGGACGCATGTTCACGTTGACGAACGCCCAGGGGAGCGCCTCCGCGACCTCGGAGCACAGGCGATTGACGTCGTCGTAGTTCCCCTTCACGGCGACGACCTTGGCCCCATACGCCTCGGTCGACAGGATCTTCGCGCGTTCGAGATCGTCCGGAACGAACACGAAGCAGTCCATCCCGGCCTTGGCCGCGTGCGCAGCGGTGGCGTTCGCGAGGTTTCCGGTGGACGCGCACGACACCGCTTCGAAGCCGAACGCGCGGGCCATCGTTATCGCGATCGAGACGACGCGGTCTTTGAAGGAGTTCGACGGGTTCACCGAGTCGTCCTTGATCCAGAGCGTCTCCAGCCCAAGGCGTTTGGCCAGGTTCGACGCGCGCCGAAGCGGCGTGAATCCGGCGCCGAGATCGATACGTTCCAATCCCGGTCCGCCCGGTAGGAGCGATTCGTACCGCCAGAGCGTGCGCGGACCGGCCTCGGCCTGCTTCCGGAAGACCTCGCCGTCGATCGACTGCAAGTCGTACGAGGGCTCGAGCGGCCCGAAGCACTCTTCGCAGATCGTGAGCGGCTCGACCGGGTACTGCTGACCGCATTCGCGACACTGCAGCGCTTGGGGGGAGGTGATCTTCGGCGTCATCGTGTCATCCGGTCACGGCACCGTGGTCGGCAGAGCCGACGAGCTTCGCATATTTCGCCAGCGCCCCCGTCGTGTAGTGCGGTTCGGGCGCCGTCCAGGCGGCTCGTCGCTCGGCGAGCGTTGCCTCGTCAACCAGCAAGTCGATCCGGCGAGCATCGGCGTCGATCACGATCTGATCGCCTTCACGTACGTGCGCGATGGGACCGCCCACGAACGCCTCGGGACAGATGTGTCCGACTGAGTAGCCCTTCGTCGCGCCGCTGAAGCGTCCGTCGGTGATCAGGGCGACATCCTTGCCGAGCCCGGCGCCAGCGACCGCCGCGGTGACAGCGAGCATCTCCGGCATACCCGGGGATCCCTTCGGTCCTTCGTACCGGATCACGATCACGTCGCCCGCGGCGATCTTGCCGGCCGTGAGCGATGCGAACGCGTCGTGCTCCGAGTCGAACGTCCGCGCCGGGCCTTGAAACACCATGCCCTCGGCGCCGGCGATCTTCATGACGGATCCGTCCGGGGCGAGCGAGCCGCGAAGGATCGCGGTTCCACCGGTCGGGTGGATCGGATCAGCGATCGGGTGCACCACGCTCCCGTCGGGGGCGTTGGGTGCGAGCTCGGCCAGGTTCTGTTCGATGGTCTTGCCCGTGACGGTCATCGCATCGCCGTTTAGCAGTCCCGCGTCGAGCAGCTCTTTCATCACGACCGGCACACCCCCGACACGGTCCAGGTCCGACATCACGAACTTTCCGGCGGGGCGAACATCGACCAGATGCGGCACCTTCCGGGAGATGCGATCGAAGTCATCGAGCTCGAGCGACACGTGCGCCTCATTCGCGATCGCGAGCAGGTGAAGCACGGCATTCGTGGAACCGGCGAGCGCCATCACGACCGCGATCGCGTTCTCGAACGCCTCTTTCGTCATGATGTCGCGCGGGCGCGGGCCGTCCTCGGCGAGCAGCCCGGCCGCACGACGCCCGGACTCGCGAGCCAAGACCTCGCGGCGATAGTCGACGGCGGGCGGCGATGCCGCGCCGGGCAGGGACATGCCGAGCGCTTCGGCCGCGGCCGCCATGGTGTTCGCGGTGTACATGCCCGCACACGACCCGGTCGTCGGACAGGCCGCGCGCTCGATCTGGAGTAGCTCGTCGTCGTCGATGGTTCCCTGGTTGTGCGCGCCGACCGCCTCGAACACGTCCTGGATGGTGATGTCCCGGCCCTGGTACGTGCCGGGCAGGATCGTGCCTCCGTACAGATAGACCGACGCCAGGTTCAGCCGGGCCATGGCCATCAGCATCGCCGGCTCGGACTTGTCGCAGCCCGCGATCCCGACCAGCCCGTCGAACCGCTCAGCGTGCATGACGAGTTCCACCGAATCGGCGATGACCTCCCGGCTGATCAGCGACGCCTTCATCCCTTCATGGCCCATCGCGATACCGTCGGAGACCGCGATCGTCGTGAACTCGATCGGGACGGCCCCACCCTGCCGCACGCCTTCCTTCGCGAGCGCGGCGAGCTTGTCCAGGTGGTAATTGCAGGGCGTGACCTCGTTCCACGACGACGCCACGGCGATCTGCGACTTGCCGAAGTCCTCTTCCGAGAACCCCACAGCGCGCAGCATGGCGCGAGCCGGAGCACGCTGAGGTCCTTCGGTGACCTCCCAGCTGCGGGGGCGATCGTCTGCCATCTGCGCGAGCCTCCTGGG
>JAYUAK010000232.1:0-1737 GCA_043741335.1 Actinomycetota bacterium | reverse complement strand
CTAAACCACGCGTGTCTACCAATTCCACCACAGCGGCGCGACCAGGAGCTTAGTCCGTCTTCTCCGGACCTCGGTCCCGTTCGGTCGTTCGGCCAAGTGACCTTCTTCGACGCGAGACGCATAATCGGTGTCATGACCCCTCGACGTCTGGTCGCCGTCGCCTTGGTCGTCGCTCTGGGCGGCGTGGCGTGTACCCAGGCTGCCGCAACGGCTCCGCGCTCACCCGCGGCCTCCGTTGTGCCGTCGCCGGCCTCGATCGTGACGGATCCCTCCACGTCCGGCCCCGGTCCGGTCTTGCCAAGCGGTACGTTCGTGGCCCGTTCGCGAACGCCGAAGCTCCAGATCTGGAACGGTCCTCCGACCTCGGCGAGTCGCAGGTGGTTGTTCCCCACGCGGAACCCGGTTGGGCAACCGCTCGAGTTCCTGGTCGCGAAGACCGCGCGGGACGCCGCCGGCGATGCGTGGCTCAAGATCCTGCTGCCGATCCGCCCCAACGGCGCCGCCGGTTGGGTGAAGAAGACGAATGTGATGGTCCAGAAGGTTCGGCAGCGCATCGTCGTCGATCTGTCGGCACGCACGCTCCAGTACTACCGGCACGGCCGGCTTGCCGATAGCTTCAACGTCGGGATCGGTCGCGCCGAGACCCCGACGGCCGAGGGGACGTTCTACGTGTGGGCTCAGGTGCCGCAAGCGAGCGCTTCAGGACCGTACGGGGTGTTCGCGCTCGGCTTGTCGGGTTTCTCACCGGTCCTCCTTGATTGGCCCGGGGGCGGACGCATGGCGATCCACGGCACGTCGAATCCCGCCGATCGGGGCCAGATGGTGTCGCACGGCTGCGTGCGTGTCTTCAACGACGACATGGTCGGCTTGAAGCACGTCCCTCTGGGAACGCCGGTCGTCATCCGCGCCTAGGGTCACGATGGGTGCCGAGGCGCGTGTCACCGAACTCGGACTCGAGCTTCCCGACTACTCGGTCCGCCCGTACTACGGCATGAACTACGGCAGCATGAAGCCCCACCATCAGGTTGGATCGCTGCTCTTCTTGAGTGGGCACGTCCCCGAACAGGCGGATGGGACCGTCCTTCACCGCGGACGATTGGGCGAAGAGGTCGGCATCGAACAGGGGTATGAGGCCGCCCGGCTGACCGGTGTCAACTGCCTCGCGGGAATCCGGTATGCGATCGGCACGCTGGATCGGGTGATAGCGATCGTTCGTTCTCTCAACTTCGTGGTGTGTACCCCTGTCTTCCACGACGTCCACAAGGTGTCCAGCGGCACCACGGACCTGTTCCGGGAAGTCTTCGGCGACGAGGCAGGGGTCGGTGGTCGGGCAACGATCGGCGTGATGAGCCTGGCGGGCAACCACTGCTTCGAGAACTGGCTGACTGTCGAAGTTCAGACCTGATATCCATTATCTATGCGGCCCCGTGGCGCCGTGGTCTGCTGACCTTGTGACCACAAGAGGACCGATGCATCAGGGTGTGATGGCCCCCTTCTCGAGGCGGTCGAGCGGTCAGGACATCACGAGGATCCGCTGCACCGGGGGCAGCCCGGAAATGAGCTCGATCCAGCTGGCACCGGTGTCCTCGAACGCGAACACTCGGCCGTCGGAAGTTCCGAACGGGGCGAAGAATCCTTGCGGAAGCGCGTCCATGCAGTAGCTGTCGAGGTTGTCGTCGAACCACTCGGGGCCGGTGCGGCAGCGCTCAAGATCTCCACCGGCGATTCCCCGGTAAA
>JAYUAK010000231.1:0-1737 GCA_043741335.1 Actinomycetota bacterium | reverse complement strand
CGAAGCGCACGTGGCGCGAGGGCGTGCTCCGGGCCCAAGGCGTGCGGACGGACGAGCTGACGTCGATCGACCGGATCGACGCGGCGCTTGCGGCGCTCACCGGCGTGCTCACCCTGGAGGGCAAACGATTCGCGCCGGGCGACCCGCAGGAGGGAGTGATCGTTCTGCCGGTGAACACGTTGCCCGCGAAGCCGTTCCGGCAGGGCTCGCGCGCGCCGACAGCTGTCTCGCCACTCTTCAACTACTGTGCGTGCGGCGACCCCGCTTGTGAGGAGCTAGTGCGCGGATCGTTCGCGCCCGGTCACGACGCGAAACGCAAGGCCCTGTTGTGGCGGAACGCCCGCGAAGGCCAAGACGCCCTGGAGGAACTCAAGGAGCGAGGATGGAAGCTGCCCCCGGAGATGCGGTAGACGGCCTGCGCTTCGAGACCCGCGCGATCCACGCGGGACAAGAGCCGGAAGCGCTCTACGGCTCGGTGAACGTCCCGGTGTACCAGACCTCGACGTACGCACAAGACGCGGTCGGTGAGCCGAAGCGCTGGGATTACGGACGAGGCGGGAACCCGACGCGTGAAGCGTTCCAGGTGGCGCTCGCCGCGTTGGAGGGCGGGTCGAACGCGTTCGCGTTCGCCAGCGGTCTGGCCACCGAAACCACGCTCCTGCTGACGTTGCAACCCGGTGACCACGTGGTGCTGGCAGACGATGTGTACGGAGGGACCTACCGCCTGCTGGCGAACGTGTTGTCCGGATGGGGGCTGGCGTGCACGACCGTGGACCTTGCAGACGAGACGGCACTGAACGCGGCGCTGAGGCCGGCCACGAAGCTCGTGTGGATCGAGAGCCCGTCGAACCCCATGCTGAAGATCGTGGATGTGGCTCACGTCTCGTCGATCGCACACCAGGCGGGAGCGCGCGTCGTGGTCGACAACACGTTCGCGACGCCGGCCCTGCAGCGCCCGCTCGAACTGGGTGCCGACGCCGTCGTGCACAGCGTGACCAAGTACATCGGCGGGCACTCCGACCTGATCGGCGGCGCGATCGTCACGAGCGACCCGGAATGGATCGAGCGTTTGGCGTTCCTGACGAACGCCATCGGCGCGGTGCCCGGACCGATGGACTGCTACCTGGCGCTCCGCGGGCTAAAGACCCTGGCCGTTCGGATGCGCGCCCACTGCGACAACGCACGAGCGATCGCGGCGTTCCTGATGACCCATCCGAAGGTCACCGCCGTCTACTACCCCGGGCTCGCCGCGCATCCGGGACATGCGATCGCGGCGCGCCAGATGTCGGACTTCGGCGGCATCGTGTCCTTCCAGGTCGCGACGACCCAAGAGGCGGTCGCGATCGTCGAACGAACCGAGCTGTTCTTCCTTGCAGAGTCCCTCGGCGGTGTCGAGTCCTTGATCGAGGTTCCCGGTCCGATGACCCACGCGAGCGTCGCCGGGTCGCCGCTAGAGGTTCCACCGAACCTGATCCGCCTCTCGGTCGGGATCGAGCACCCCGACGACCTGATCGCGGACCTGGCCCAGGCGCTCGGGTAGCTAGAGCACGATATCCGGCCCGGCGTTGGTCGAGAGGCGGACGTTTCGGATCCCCGGCGGGCCCGGGAAGTCATGCAGCTCGACCCGGGGCCACGTCTTTCCGAGCCACCCGGCGAGCTGTCCCTCGTCCCCCATGTCCACGAACGCGATTCCGTTCGCACCGCTCGGATGCTCGCACGGCGTCCTGCCCGGATGTT
>JAYUAK010000230.1:0-1740 GCA_043741335.1 Actinomycetota bacterium | reverse complement strand
TTCTGACCATGTGCTTCGCGCTCGCCATGGTCATGCTCGACAACACGGTGGTGAACGTCGCCCTTCCGAACATCAGCGAGAAGCTCGGCGCGGGGGTCTCCGGCCTCCAGTGGATCGTGGACGGTTACGTCCTGGCACTCGCCTCGTTGCTCCTGACCGGTGGGATCCTCGGCGACCGATACGGCCGCAAGAAGATGTTCCTGGCCGGCCTGACCATCTTCACGCTGTCGTCCTTCGCCTGCGGCATCTCCGAGGGCGTCGGTCAGCTGATCCTCGCCCGAGCGGTCCAAGGGATCGGAGCCGCGCTGCTCCTGCCCGGGACCCTATCCATCATCACCGTCACGTTCCCGCCGCACGAGCGCGCCAAGGCCATCGGGCTGTGGGCGGGCGTGTCGGGCATCGCGCTGGCCGCGGGGCCCACGCTCGGCGGCCTGATGGTCGAGCACCTGGGCTGGCAGTCGATCTTCTTCCTGAACGTCCCGATCGGCATCGCGGCATTCTTGGTGGGCACCCGCACGATCGGCGAGTCGGTCTCGGCGGAGGAGCGGCAGCTGGACATCCCCGGCTTGGTCCTCGGGACGTCCGCGCTCTTCAGCGCGACCTACGGGTTGATCGAGGCGAACCAGAAGGGGTGGAGCGATCCACTCATCGTCTCGTCCCTGGTCGGGGCGGTCATCCTGCTGGTCGCGTTCCTCGCCTGGGAAGTCCGGACGCCCCACGCGATGATGCCGCTGCGGTTCTTCCGGATCCCCGCGTTCTCAGCCGGCAACACGGTCGCGTTCGCCGTGTCGCTCGGGATGTTCGCGTCCTTCTTCTTCCTCTCCCTCTACATGCAGATCATCCACGGCTACTCGCCGTTCCAAGCCGGCGTGCGCTTTTTGCCCATGACCTTGATGATCGTCGTCACGGCTCCCCTCGCGGGAAAGTACGCGTCGAAGCATGGATCGCGGGCGCCCATGACCTACGGCCTGCTGCTCGCAGGCTCGGGCCTGATCTTCCTCGGCACGCAGCTGCAGGTGAACACGTCGTTCTGGCTCATCCTTCCCATCTACATGATCATGGGTCACGGGATGGCCGCGACCATGGCTCCCATGACCGCCGCGGTGATGAACTCGGTCGGGCCGCAGCGCGCTGGGCTCGGGTCGGCCATGACGAATACGAGCCGCGAGGTCGGCGGCGTGTTCGGCATCGCCCTGTTGGGGACCGTGCTCACGACGAAGCTGAAGTCATCGCTCACGGCGTCGCTTTCGGGGCTCGGGTTGTCGAGCGCTCAGCAACACACGATCGCGACAGCGGGTGGGCACGGGACGCTCGATCCGTCGTTGCTGACGAAGCTCGGGCTCTCCTCAGATCAGATGGCCGCGGTGAACCATGCGTTCGACGCCTCGTTCATGGACGGGTTCCACATCGCGCTGCTGGCGGGCGGGTTGGTGCTCTTGGTGGCTGCCTTCGTCGCGAACCGGTTCATCCCCGGACGCCATACCGAGCATGTGCCTGCGCCCGGCGATCACGCGCCGGTTCCCGTCGAGGTCTAGTCCGTATCAGACTAGACTCACCGGTGCCGTGTAGATGTCGAACGTCTTGAGTGCTCCGGCCGGATTGTCGCCGGTGCTGTTCGAGTTGTCCGACCATGCGGGAATGGCCACGCCACCAAAGAACACCAGCGCCGAGTAGTCGCCGTAGTCGATCCCGTTCTGAGCCTTCTTCGCGTTCGACGCGCCGACGCTCACCTGGACGGCC
>JAYUAK010000229.1:0-1745 GCA_043741335.1 Actinomycetota bacterium | reverse complement strand
CGGCCATGGCGTTCTCGAGGTTGGTCCGCGAGGTGCCGGCGAGCGTGACGGGAACGTCGACGGGCGCCACGAGCGGATGCGATTCATGCCGCTCGATCCACGTGATGCGTCCGTCGAGCACGGTCATGCCTCGTCCGCCTTCGGCGAGCACGTCACGGATCGCCGGATGGTTCGGATCGGTCGAGAAGAGCCACGGCCGACCGCTCGCGTGGCGCGCCATCGCAAGTGCGCGCGGGTCGTCGGCGTTCAACACGTCCCATCCCCGCGGACGGGTGATCCGAGTGATGATGCTCTTCACCTCGGCGAGCTGGTCCACGGTGTCGACGCCGTGCAAACCCAGATGGTCCTCGCTCACGTTCGTCACGACCGCGACGTCGTTGTGCCGCACCCCGACGCCACGCAATAGCATGCCGCCGCGCGCGGTCTCGAGCACGGCGATGTCGGGCTGCTGGGCGAGCGCCAGCGCGGCTCCGCCGAACCCCGAATAGTCACCCGCCTCGATCAGCTCCCCGTCGTCGCGGTAGACGCCGTCGGTCGAGGAGTACGCCACGGTCTTCCCCGCGGTGCGCACCAGGTGCGCGAGCAATCGGACGGTCGTGGTCTTCCCATTCGTGCCGGTGACCTGCACCACGGGGACGACCGGGTCGGGAACCGACGGCTCGTCGCCCGGCTCGACCGAGGCGAGGCGGCGACCAGCCTCGGCGATCAGCCGGTCCGGCGAACGTCGGAGCAACGAGGCCATCCCCGCGGCCACCTCGTTGGCGAGCGCCTCCGCAGCGTTGCGTCTCCTCCACGGGAACGCCACGATGATCTGGTCGCGTTCAGGCCCGGGGCGCGCGCGCACCGCCAGCCGTCTGGCCCCGCCGGCGATCGCCGTGCGGCGTGTCAGATGCGCCGCGATCCGTGCGACCGACCGGCGACGCTGATCACTCCCGGGGGGTCCAACCTTCGGTCCTGCCGGCAATCCCAGCCGGATGGCGATCGCGGCGATCCGGTCCTCCGTCGCCCGGAGCCACCCCGGCACGGCGAGCGTGAGCTTGATCGCCGGCCGCGTGTAATACAGGTTCGGTCCCTCGAGGACGCGGAGCTCGACCAGTCGGACGGGGTCGGCCACGTCAGGCCTCGGGCGCTTCTACCACCGACTCGATAGCTCGCGCGAGGTCGACATCGAGCTCGGTGACGCCGTCCTCGTCGTGCGTCGTAAGCGAAATGATCACTCGGTTGTAGTGGTTCTCCAGGTCGGGATGATGCCGTGCGGCCTGCGCTTCCACGGCGAGCCGGTCGATGAACCCGATCGCTGCCAGGAATCCCTTGAACACGAACGCCTTCTTGATCGCTGCACCGTCGTAGGTCCAGCCCGGCAGACCGGTGAGCGCGGTGCGAACGTCGTCGTCGGAAAGTCTCGGCATCCGCGGAACTGTATGTCAGGCGACGTGGTCGGCGCGATACCGCCTGAGCTCCGGGTAGGCGATCGCCACGACCCCAGCTCCGACGATACAGGCGATCCCGCCGGACACGACCGAGATCGTCGGGTTGAACCACGCCGCCACGACGCCCGCCTCGAAATCGCCCAGACGAGGGCCGCCCGTGACTACCAAGATGAAGATCTGACCCATCCTGCCGCGCAAACGATCCGGCGTAGTGACTTGCCAGATCGTGGAGCGGAAGATCGCCGAGATCACATCGGCGGCTCCCGCGATCGCAAGGAACAGGAGTGCCAGCGGGAGGTTCGAGCCGACAAGCCC
>JAYUAK010000228.1:0-1746 GCA_043741335.1 Actinomycetota bacterium | reverse complement strand
TCGCTCGGAGACGGTGAGGGGAACACGGGCCTGATGGAGTTCCGGATGCGTCACCGCGACGGTTCCTACGTGTCGACCGAGACCCTCCGGACGAGCCTCCTTCATGATCCGAACGTGAAGGGGATCGTGCTGAACACGCGCAACATCACGGAGCGCAAGCAATTCGAGGAGCAGTTGCAACACCAGGCGTTCCACGATCCGATCACCCACCTGGCGAACCGCGCGCTGTTCCGGGATCGCGTGCTCCACGCCATCGAGAGGCAAGAGCGCGACAAGAAGCCGATCGCGGTCCTGTTCATGGACATCGACGACTTCAAAACCGTGAACGACTCGCTCGGATACGCGGCCGGCGATGGGCTGCTGCAGGAGGTCGGAGACCGGTTGAAGAAGGCGCTCCGCTCGGCCGACACCGCAGCCCGACTCGGTGGGGATGAGTTCGCGATCCTGCTGGAGGACGGCGGTGAGGGCATCCGCGCCGCGGAAGTCGCCGATCGGATCATGCAGATGCTCGAGGATCCCTTCGCGTTGGAGGGAAAGGAAGTCTTCATCCGTGCGAGCGTCGGGATCGCGGTGGCCGACGGCACCGGCGGAGGCGGCGAGGAGGCCGCCGAAGCGCTGATGCGAAACGCGGACGTGGCGATGTACATGGCGAAGGAACGCGGCAAGGGCCGCTACCAGGTCTTCGAGCCGGAGATGCACGAAACGGCGCTCCGCCGTCTAGAACTGAAAGCCGACCTGCAACGCGCGATCGACCACGACGAATTCATCTTGCATTACCAGCCGGTGATCGAGCTCGAGTCGGGGCGGATCACGGGCGTTGAAGCTTTGATCCGGTGGATCCACCCGGATCGGGGCATCGTGCGACCGCTCGAGTTCATCCCGCTCGCCGAGGAGACCGGGCTGATCGTCCCCATCGGTCGCTGGGTGCTTGGCGAAGCGTGTCACTACGCGGTCGAGCTTCAGAACGAGTTCCCGTCCGATCCGGCCGGTCCTCCATTCCACATGGCAGTCAATCTCTCGGCCCGTCAGCTCGCCCGACCCGAGATCGTGGACGAGGTCCGCGACATCCTGGCCGAGACGGGACTCGCCGCCCCGGCGTTGATCCTGGAGATCACCGAGAGCATGGTCATGCAGGATATGGAGCTCGCGATCGAGCGCCTGAACCAACTGAAGCAGCTCGGTGTGCTGCTCGCGATCGACGACTTCGGCACGGGCTACTCCTCACTCAACTATGTGCGCCGGTTCCCGGTCGACATCCTCAAGGTCGACAAGTCGTTCATCGATGAGGTCGCGGACGGCGGCGAGTCGTCGGCGCTCACCGCGGCGGTGATCGAGCTTGCTGGGATCTTGAATCTGAAGCCGGTGGCCGAGGGCATCGAGCGCGCGGACCAACTCCAGCGGCTCATAGAGCTGAAGTGCGACATGGGTCAGGGGTATTTCTTCGCACGCCCGCTCGACCCGGGGGCCTTGCGGGCGTTGCTTGAAGAGCGCTACGCGATGCACGCGGAGGCCGACGCGATCGCCCACGGCCAGTAGACACGTCCGCTTCACGGAGCGACCGACGCCGTAGCATCGTGTCTTGATGTGGATCCGACGCCTCGCCACCGCCCTGATGGTCGTCTCGATCGTTGGGGCAACTCCGATGCGGGCGTCGGCTCGCGGCGACGAGCCAGCGTGGCAGCAGCGAATCGACGGACTGATCGCAGAGCGGCGGATGTCGGTCACGATCGGTGAGGACGGAGCGTT
>JAYUAK010000227.1:0-4351 GCA_043741335.1 Actinomycetota bacterium | reverse complement strand
GGGCTGAGCCTTCGAGCGAGGGCGTCGCTGCCTTGAGGGCTTTGGATGCACCTCACTCGCGCGTGCCGGGACTAAGCTGGCTTGACCTCATCGAAAGGAACCAACGTGATCGCCATCTGGATCGTCCTCGGCGTCGTGGTGTTCGCCGCGATCGGCGCTGTGCTCTCCTACAACCGTTTCGTCTCCCAGAGGCAGCTCATCAAGGATGCCTGGGCGAACATCGACACCGAGCTCCGGCGTCGATACGACCTCATCCCGAACCTGGTCGAGACCGTCAAGGGGTATGCGGCGCACGAGAGCGAGATCTTCGAGGAGGTCGCTCGCACCCGCTCGATGGCCTCCGGGGCGACCGGCACACCGGCGGCGCAGGCCGCCGCCGAAGGCCCGTTCATGGCTGCGTTGGGCAAGTTGTTCGCCGTCGCCGAGGCCTACCCCGACCTGAAGGCGAACCAGAACTTCCTGGCGTTGCAGACCGAGCTCTCCAACACCGAGGACCGGCTGCAAACCGCTCGGCGCTTCTACAACGCGAACGTCCGAACGTTCAACACGCGCGTGCAGGCGTTTCCGTCTTCGGTCATCGCCGGCATGTTCCACTTCGCCCTCGCCGAGTTCTTCGAGGTGCCCGACTCGATCCGTGATGCCGGGCCTCCTCAGGTGAGCTTCACGACGCCCGCCGCTGGAGCTTCAGCTCCGCCCGCTCCGACGGTGGACATGGGGACGCCGCCCGCTGTGCCGCCCGCGCCGCCAACGCCCCCGAGCGGCTCAGGCTAGTCGGCCGGGACCGTCTCGACGGCCCTCACGTAGTCCTGCGGCGGCGGCCCACCGCAGCCCTCCATCAGGGTGGCGCGCCGAACGTCGGTGGTCAGCCACATCCACACCGCCGCCCACACCACGGCGACCGCCCCCATGGCGATGGCGGTCGTTTGCGCGCCGAACACCTCGGCGAGCCAGCCGGTAAGGACGCTCGACGTCCCGAACGTGAGCGTCACGAGCATCCCGTCGAACGCGAAGATCCGGCCGCGGATGTGATCGGGAACGATCTTCTGCAGTCCGTACGACGAGAGCATCCATTGCGCGCCGCCGCCGGTGTGCGCGATGGCAACCGTCAGCATCGCAAGCACCAAGCTGGGCGCGATCCCCAAGATCGCGTAGCCGATCCCGAACACCCCCAGGGCGATGCCGATCGCCAGGAAGAGCCGCCGGTCCTTCGAGCCGAGCGCGGCTCGCCCGACGAACGGTCCGATCAGTGCGCCTACCCCTCGAGCGGCCAGCAGCAGGCCGATCCCCACTTCGCCGGCATGGAACCGGCCCATAGCGAGCAGGGGGATCAGCACCAGGACGCCACCGGCGAGCCCCCAACCGAACTTCACTGCGATCAGAGCCAGCACGCGGTGGTCGCGCCGGGCGTAGCGAACGGTCTCCTTCGCGGCCTCGCCGAGCGGCTCAAGCGCGTGTGCGTTGCGCGACTCTTGGAACGATCGTTGGACGCGCATGATGAGCAACGCCGAGCCTACGAACGACACGGCGTCGATCGCGATCGCAACGTCGCGTCCGAGCGCCGCAGTCACTACGCCCCCGATCGCGGCACCCACTGCGAGCATCGTTCCCCAGAGCGATCCCGAGAGCGCGTTCGCGGTCGCCAGGTCGTCGTCGTCGACCAGGTTGGGCAGCGCGGCCGCCGACGCGGGCTCGAACGCGGCGCTGAAGCACGCCATCAGCGCGAGGAGGGGATACACGATCCAGACGAGGCCATCCGTCCGGGCGAACAGGAATCCCAGGCAGAGCACGGCTCGGGCGAGATCGGCGCCGATCATGACTCGTTTGCGGTCCAGCCGATCCGCCAGCACACCTGCGAACGGCGAAATGAGGAAATACGTCAAGTCCTGCGCCGCGAACAGGAACGAGAGCGCGAGCGGCGAGCCGTCCGTCAGGTCGAGCACGAGCCCGAACAGCGCGACCAGCAGGAACCAATCTCCGCCGAGGGAGATCAACGACGACAGGTAGACCCGTCGGAAGTCGCGGTTGCGCCGCAGGAGCGAGAAGCTCGCTCGGACTCCACCTTGGCGAGCTTCGGCTTCTCGAGCTTCGGTTTCGGGGGTTTCCTGTTCGGCCATGGATTTGCCAGACTACCGTCGAGACTTCTGAGGAGGCGACGGTGCTCGAGAGCGTGACGTGGTTCCGGCAGTCCGCATTCCGGTTCACCGACGGAGACCTGTCGGCCTACATCGATCCCTGGGGGACCGACGCCGACGCGCCTCCGGCTGATCTCATCCTCATCACGCACGCACACTTCGATCACGTGCAGCCGGAGGAGATCGCACGGCTGTCCGCACGTGGTGCGAAGATCGTCGCCCCGCACGACGTGGCGGCCGAGCTCTCCGGGGACGTCATCCCGGTGGCGCCCGGCGAATCCCACGAGATCGCCGGCGCTCGGTTCACGACGGTTCCCGCCTACAACATCGCCGAGGACCGCCTGGACAAGCATCCGAAGGCGAACGGATGGGTCGGGTACGTGCTGGAGCTCCCCAGTGGGACCTACTACCACGCCGGCGACACCGACCACATCCCGGAGCTCGACGCGGTGAAGACCGACGTCGCGTTCTTGCCGATCGGGGGGACGTACACGATGGATGCGACCGAGGCCGCCGGCCTCGCGCGTTCGATCGGCCCACGGGTGGCGGTCCCGATGCACTTCGGGTTCGTCGTCGGCTCACCGAGCGACGGCGAACGCTTCCGCGAGCTCGCGGCCCCGGTTCCCGTCCAGATCCTCATCCCGACCAATCCGTTCGAACAGGAGTGAATTCGACGAGCGCGCCGGAACGACGGGGTTCCCCACACGTGACGGGGATTAGCATCACTGCTGAACGCTGACGAAGGGGAGATCACCGATGCTCGGACTCGGATACGACGCAGACCTGTTCATCCTGGCTTTCGATCATCGCGGGTCGTTCGCGAAGAAGTTCTTCGGGATCGAAGGAGCGCCCTCGCCCGCGGACGCGCAACGGATAGCCGACGCGAAGACCGTCATCTTCGAAGGCTTCCTGCGTGCGCTCGATGGTGGCGTTGACCGCGCGACGGCAGGGGTGTTGGTCGACGAGCAGTTCGGCGCCGATGTGGCGCACAAAGCGAAAGGGCAGGAGCTCATCCTTGCGATGCCCGCGGAGAGATCGGGCCAGGACGAGTTCGACTTCGAGTACGGGACCGACTTCGGGAAGCACGTCGAGGACTTCGCACCCACGTTTTGCAAGGTGCTCGTGCGCTACAACCCGGAGGGCGATGGAACGTTGAACGCGCTCCAGGCTGGGCGGCTGAAGGAGCTTGGCGACTGGCTGCACCACCACAACCGCAAGTTCCTCTTCGAGCTCTTGGTGCCCGCGGAAACGCATCAGCTCGAGACGGTGAGGGGGGACGCGGGAAGGTTCGATACCGAGCTCCGGCCGAGCCTGATGCGCCGCGCGATCGCGCAACTCCAGGAATCGGGCATCGAGCCCGACGTCTGGAAGATCGAGGGGATCGATCAGCGCGATGACTGCGTGGCGATCGCCGACCAGTGTCGGGTGGCCGGACGGGACCATGTGGCCTGTGTCGTGCTGGGGCGAGGGGCCGACGCGGACGCGGTCGATCACTGGCTCCAAACGGCGAGTGGTGTTCCCGGCTACCGGGGTTTTGCGATCGGCAGGTCGATCTGGTGGGGGCCGCTGCAAGGGTTCGCCGACGGGTCAGTGGCGCGCGCTTCGGCGGCGGCGCAGATCGCCGCAAACTACCATCGCTTCATCGACGTGTATCGCGATGAGGCCGGCGAAGGAGGGACCGCATGAGTGTCATCAAGACGATCGACCTGGTTGGGGTGTCGACGGAGTCGTGGCGTGACGCCGCACAGCAGGCGCTCGCAGAAGCTGCGAAGACGATCCGTGGGATCGAGAGCATGGATATCCTCGAAACCAGCGCGAAAGTCGAGGACGGTCAGATCGCCGAGTACCACACGCACGTGAGCATCCGGTTCCGCATCGAGCGCTGACGCGGCCGGCGTTCCGACCGTGCAACCGAGTCAGCCTTCGACGAGCAGGCCGCGCTTGCGACGGATCGAGCGATCCACCCGAACGAACACGAAGTACTCCACCGCAACGCCGATCACCACGATCACTGCGACCGTCGCGATCAGCATGGGCACGTCGTTTCGCGAGTGTTGCAGGAGCTGGCCGAGCCCGGTTGCGTGGCCGAGCCCCGTCGCGTTGAGTCCTGCCGTGATCAGCTCGCCCGCTGTGAGCGCCTTCCACGCGAAACCCCACGCTTGCTGCAAGCCGCTCACGTAGCCGGGCAATGCTGCCGGGAAGATCACTTCTCGATAGAG
>JAYUAK010000226.1:0-1748 GCA_043741335.1 Actinomycetota bacterium | reverse complement strand
GCCATCCGTTGCAGATCTGGCGAGTTCGATCCTCGGGGTCGCGGCCCTTGACCCAGTTCACCTCATCGGGCTTGATCCCGGTCTCGTATGTGCCGTCGAACAGGCGCAAGTAGCGCTCGCGCAAGACCTCGAGTGCGTTCGGGGACACGAGCCCTTCTGCGACGGCCAGGAATCCGTCGCGGTGGAACGTCTCGACCTGTTCGGGCGTGAACGTGTCGATCATCGAGCGGAAACCTACGAACGCGGCCGTGACTTCTCGGGGTCGTAGAAAGGAAAGCGCACAACGGTGGCCGGGATCCGCTTCTGCAGACCGTCGAGCTTGCCGACCTCCACCTGCGTGCCGAGCTCGCGATACTGCACCGCCAGCCGGCAGAGCGCGATGTTCGCTTTGAGGATGGGGGATCGCGTGCCGCTCGTGACGACACCCACCTGTTGTCGCTCGATGTACACCGGGTCTCCTTGGTCCGCCGTCTCGTTGCCTTCGAGCTGGAGCCCGATCAGCACGCGCTGCGGATGGGCGGATCGCTCGATGAGCGCGCCACGACCGACGAAGTCCTCGTCGTTCGCGAGGTCCACGGCGAAGCCGATGCCCGCTTCGAACGGATCCACCTGATCGTCGAACTCGTTCCCCGCGACGATCAGGCCCGCTTCGATCCGAAGGATGTCGAGCGCCTCGAGCCCGAGAGGCGTCGGCGGACGCTCCGCGTCCGCCTCCCGTATGGCATCCCATACCGCCGGGCCGTCGTTCGGATGGCACCAGACCTCATAGCCGAGCTCGCCGGTGTAGCCGGTGCGTGAAACGACGATGGGGATTCCATCGACGGTGCCGATGCGTGCGACACAGAACCGGAACCACGTCAGCTCCTCGAGCGCGGGTTGGGCCGGTGGTGTCCACACGACCTGGCGCAAGATGTCGCGGCTCCTGGGTCCCTGGATGGCCAGGTTGTGGAGCTGGTCGGTGGACGGCTTCACCCAGACACGCAGGTCCAAGCGCTCGGCTTGCTCCTTCAACCACACACCGTCGTAGTCGTTGCCACCGATGAATCGGAAGTTGTCCTGGCCGAGCCGGAAGACGGTCGCGTCGTCGATCATCCCGCCGGTTTCGTTGCACATCGCGGTGTACACGACCTGGCCGACCGAGAGCTTCCGCGCGTTCCGGGTGATCGTGGCCTGCATCAGCGTCTCGGCATCGGGACCCAGGATCTCGAACTTCCGCAGGGGCGACAGGTCAATCATGACGACGTCCTCGCGGCATGCCCAGTACTCCGCGATGGCTCCCTCGCCGTTGAAGTGCGTGGGGAGCCAGTAGCCCGCGTACTCCACGACGTTCCTTGTCAGCTCTTCGATCCGTGGGTGGAAGGTCGTCTTCTTCGTCAACACGGGTTCTGCCTCGGGAGTCACTCGGTGTGCGATCGCCCTCGAGAATCCGTGCTCGGCCGGGTACACGCGCACATGGATGTCGGTGGGGTCCCAAGCGTTCGCGGGATCGACATCGTCAGGGCATGCCGACGACGCACAGACGAGGTCGGTCAGTGCACGCAACATCACGTAGTCGCCGGGCCGAGACCACGACTCGTCGGTCACCAGGATGTTGTTCGCGTTGAAGGAAGTATTGAAGAAGAAGTTGAGCGCCGGCCACCCCTTGCGCGCGGCGATCGCGTACGGCTCCACCTGCACGTTGAAGTTGTCCGAGCAGTTCACGTGACCCGGGTAACCCATGTCTTCGTAGTACTTCGCGTTGCATGCCA
>JAYUAK010000225.1:0-1753 GCA_043741335.1 Actinomycetota bacterium | reverse complement strand
CGTCCCCCCGGCCGGGTGCCATGATCGGCAGCGCGGCACGTTCCGGGGTGTTCATGCGGATCAGGCCGGCCAGAACCTCTTCGGCCGCATCGCGTGTGAGCCAGGTCCGGTGGATAGCCTCGGGGTCGTACCGATCGAGTCCGAGCGCGATCGCCTGTAGCGTCGTGGCGGTGCCCGCGACCGCGACGAGCGTGCGAACACCGCGAACGGGCACGTTCGATTCGACCTCATCCAGGACCTGGTCGACCGCGGTGGAGATCGCCGCGAGCTCCTGGGTCGAGGGCGGGTCGTGGTGCACGAACCGTTCGGTCAGGCGCACGCTCCCCATCTGGGTCGAGATGGCGTTTGCGACGAGGCCGGGCTCGATCCCCATCACGAACTCCGTCGATCCGCCACCGATGTCGAGCACCAAGTGCGGAAGCGGTGCGGTTGGACCATCCAGCCCGCGCGTTCCGCCGCGGAAGGACAGACCGGCCTCCTGCTCGCCGGTGATGATCTCGAGCTCGGATCCCGCGTGCTCGCGAACCACTGCGGCGAAGTCATCCCGGTTCGCCGCGTCGCGCACTGCGCTCGTGGCGGCCACGCGGATACGTTCGGCGCCGAGCGCCCGGGCGCGCCGGCAGAAACCCGCGAGCACGTCGGCGGTTCGGCGTAACGCGTCTGCATCGAGCCGGCCGGTGCGGTCGACGCCCTGACCGAGTCGCGTGATGACCATGTCACGAGCGAGCTCGATGGGATCGCCGGCACCCGATGCGGAAGGCTCGACCACGAGCAGTCGGATGGAGTTCGTTCCCTGATCGATCACGGCCACGCGACCCGATCGTTGCTCGGGATGGATCGGCTCCACCCGCTCGGCGACCCACGCCCCGACGGGATCAACTCCGCCCGTCAGGTGGAACGCGTAGTGCGCGTGCAGACACTTCACCCCGCGACGTGTCCCACCCACGCCTCCTTCCCCGAGGGCCTCCGACAGGTCGCGAGAACGGTCCTCGGCGTAAGCACGATGCGTCGCACGCAGCGCGTCGGCGAACGAGGCATCGGTCGCCTCACGGTCATTCAGCCGGGAGATCCATCCGTCCGCCTCAACGCGCGCGACGGCCTTCACCGCCTCGGGACACGTGAGCCAATACGTGGTGGGGAACGGGGCCCCCGACGCGGCCCGCGGCGCATTGCGGATCACGAGCGGATGCCCTGCGGTGCAGCGCGCAACGACGGCGAAGGGCGTGGTCGGCTCGCGTCCGAGCTGCTCGCGTACGGCGGCAAGGTCGGACGACCGGAGCTCGCGTTTCGCCACTCCGGGCACGGATTCCATGGGAGCCATCTTGGCAGGCCCGCTTGCCCCACCGCGCCATACTGTCGTCCGCATGCCTGCCGACCCCGAATTCACAGAACTCCGGACTGAGCGCTTGGTGATCCGTCGTTTCCGCGCGGATGACGCAACCGCGTTCGCCGCGTACCGATCCGACCCTGACGTCGCCCGATACCAGGACTGGGAGGAGGGCTACACCCTCGCGCAAGCAGAACAGTTCGCGAGCGAGATGGCATCGCTTCACCCCGGCATCCCGGGCGAGTGGTTCCAGTTCGCGGCGGCCGATCCGGCGACCGACGAGCTCCTCGGCGACGTGGGACTGGGCTTCAGCGTGAGCGACATCGACCGCGCGGAGATGGGGTTCACGTTCGCTCCCGCGCATCAGGGCAAGGGATACGCGACCGAGGCTGTTCGCTGCGTGATCGCCTACGTGTTCGATCGCCT
>JAYUAK010000224.1:0-4367 GCA_043741335.1 Actinomycetota bacterium | reverse complement strand
CCCGATCGTCGTAGGAATGACGGTCGCGAGACGGTAATCCCGGTCTCGCTCGGAGCGAGGAGGCCAAGAGATGAGCCGGCAGATCGACGCACGACAGGGAATCGCCCATAGACCGAAGATCGCCGGTCTCACGAGGCGGAGGTGGGTGGCCGCTCAGGTGGCCGCCGTTGGCGCGTTCATCCTGATCGGGTCAGGCATGAGCCCGGTGGACGCCGCGGATCGTGCGGCGAAGCCGGCGTCCGACGCCGTATCGGTCTTCGCGACCGTGCCCGCGCCGGGCCACCCGTTCGGGATCGCGGTCGATGACCATCGGATCTACGTCTCGACGAGCGCCGGCGACTTCTTCGCAGGGCACCAGAACTCGGACGACGAGCGTGTCTTCACCTTTGACCAGAGCGGCACCCTTCTCGGAGCGACCACCATCGATACGGTGGACAACTCCGACATGGGCCTGTTCGGGCTCGCCCTCGACGGCAACTCGGGGTCGCGCCACAAGCTCTACGCGGCCGATATGAACGGCCGGATCCTCCGGCTCGACTTGGATCGGCACACCACCCCCCCGCAGCTCTTCTCGGAGGTGCCGGCAAGCACCGGCCTGGCCGGCGATTGGATGAAGTCGATGTGGAACGACCTTGTCTTCGACAAGTCGGGGAACCTCTACGTGCCCGACGACAAACCGCGGATCTGGCGGGTGTCTCCGGATGGCACCGCCTCGATCTGGTTCACGGACCCGCGCCTGACCGGCTTCTTCGGCTTCGCCGGGGGACCCCTCGGCGGCCGGATCGACCCCACTGGTCAATGGCTGTACGTTTCGATCACGGTCTCAGCCGAGTTCCCGCTCGAGGCCGTCATCTACAGGATCCGGCTCGTCGATCATCCGACGGCATCGGACCTCGAGCTCGTACATCGCTTCCCGTTCGACCCCACCCAGGCGCCGCCACAGGCGACCGGTCTCGCTTTTGCGAAGTCGGGCAACCTGTATGTCAGCCTGCTCGGCCCAAACCAGATCGCCGTCCTCGATCCGGCCGGTAACGAGACGCGCCGGATCTCTGATCCGCGGTTCCACTCCCCGTGGGGACTCGCGTTCATGGGGAACACCTTGCTCGTCACGAACGGCGACCTCGAGCCGGGAGACAACCCCGACGCCTGGAATATCTTCCGGGTCGATGTCGGCGAGACGGGGCTCCCGCTGAATCGACCTCGAACCTCCGCCTGAGGTTCTCCCTCGGGTCGCTCCAAAGGGGAGCGACCCGAGGACGTAAGACCGTCAGTCCACGTACGGGCCGTTGTAGACGGGCGTCTCGCGGTACGGCTTCCCGGCCATGAGCTTGAAGCGCGTCCCGGGGCGTGCCTCGTCCACCGTCACCGCACGGCCGGGCCCGAGGACTGCGATCTGGGAGCGACGCGCAGGGTCGGCGGTTGCCGCCGACGTAGGCCTCGCCTTTTCTGACCTGTTCATACGTGCTTCTCTGGTAGCTCGGCGGAAGTGGCACGCTGAGTGGTGGCGCTCACGAACGACCTGGCGCTGATGGTGGTGCCGGGACTCAGGCAACGAGCAGGGCTTCGTCGACGATCTCGTCGAGGCTCATGGCTCGGCCCGCCTCCCAGCTCGCGGTCCACGTCGGGTCGTCGATCGTCGGTCTCAAGCGCTCGAGCGAGCGCTCGAGCACCGCGTGGTCGGCGGGAAACGGCCGCGTGTTGACCGTTTCCCGCAGCCTGTCTGCAGCCCCGGCGATCCGGATCGCTCGAGTTCCGCCATCGCGGTCTGCCGCGATCGCCGCCAAGCCCTCCAGAGCCTCCGTGACTCCCCAGACGTCCTCGAGCTCCCAGAACGTGATCAGGCTCTCGCGGATCGATGACAGCGCTCCCGCACTCTCGCCCCGCAGCAGCGCTGCATACCCGAGGTAGAGGACGCTTCGCGCGGCGTAATGCTGGTCGCCGAGAACGAGGTAGAGGTCCCGCGACTCTGTCAAGACCGATCCGGCTCGCGCGTCGCCGGCGTGCGCGGCGGCTATCCCCAGATTCAGCAGCGACGTGGCCAGCAGCCAGCTTGGACCGGAGTCGCGGAGCAGCTCGACGCACCGCTCGAACAGAGGGATCGCCTCTTCGAAACGGCCGAATGCGAGATCGACGATCCCACGGATCGTCAGCGCGTTACGCGTCTCTACCGGATCACCGTCGTGCCCGGCGAGGCGCAGAAGCTCGTCGCCGCACGCCTCGACGACCTGGTGGTCGCCCTGGTGGTACGCCAGCCACGCGAGGCCCCACATCGCCTTCGCTCGCGCATGAAGGGCAGCGCCATGGTCCAAGTCGAGCGCCGCCCGGAGCCAGGTCCTGCCTTCGGTCAGGTCGCCGTGGAGCAGCCAGAACCGCCAGATCGCCCCGCCCATCCGCAGCGCCGTCTCTGCATCGCCATTCCTGATGGCGCGCAGCATGGCCGTTCGGACGTTGTCGTGCTCTCGCGACAGCCGCTGCATCCAGGTTCCCTGGCCGGCGCCGCCCAATCCTGGCTCCGCCTCCTCGGCCAACGAGAGGAAGTACGCGAGGTGGCGATCCTCGGCATCCTCGTCGTCCCGCAGCTCGGCGCCATACTCCCGGATCACGTCCAGCATGTCGTACCGAGGCTCCTCGTCGACCCGGACGACCAGGCTCTTGTCGATCAGCCCGCTGATCCCATCGAGGACGCCCGCGCCGTAGACGGTCGAGGCCGCGTCGAGCGTCCAGCCGCCGGAGAACACGGAGAGATCGAGGAACAGCCGACGTTCGACCTGATCGAGGAGCGCGTAGCTCCACGCGATCGTGTCGCGCATCGTCCGCTGGCGCCGGGGCACGTCGCGAGGCCCGGCCACGAGCACGTCCAACGTGTGCTCGAGCTGATCGCGAAGGATGCGGAGCGGGAGATGCCGGACTCGGGCTGCGGCGAGCTCGATCGCGAGTGGCAGGCCGCTCAGACGCCGGCAGATCTCGGCGATCGTCGTTGCAGCCTCCCCGTCGATCGTGAGTGAGGGTCGGGCGGCCGTCGCGCGCTCGACGAACAAGGCGGTCGCCGGTGCGTCGAGGATGCCGCCGATCGTCGTGTGCGTCGGCATCTCGAGGGCCGGGATCGAGACCTCGTGCTCACCCCGGATGCGGAGCGCCTCGCGGCTCGTGACCATGATCGTGAGTGCCGCAGACCTGGCGAGAAGATCGGCGACGTCCGGGGCGGCCCCCAGCACGTGCTCGAACGTGTCGAGGACGAGCAGGATCGCCCGGTCTCCGAGATGCTCCGCGATCGCGTCGATCGTCGGGACCTTCGCGCCGGAGACACCGACCGCCCGGGCGATGTCGAGAACCACATGGCTCGCGTCCGACGTGGTGCCGAGCTGCACGTACGCTCGTGCGCCGGGGAAGTCGGCCCGAACGGCCGCCTCGAGTGCGACGCGGGACTTCCCGATCCCACCCGGCCCCGTCAGCGTCAGCAGCCGGACCTCCGGGCGATCCAGGGCCGTGATGACGACGTCCACCTCGCGCTCGCGGCCGATCAATCGTGTGGGCGGCTCGGGGAGCAGGGAGGCGGGCCGAGGCGCGGGCGCTCGCCCTCGCGCCGCTGTCCGGAACTCGGCGAGCGCGTTATCGTGCAGACTGAGCGCCTCGGCCAGACGCGAGGCCGTGTCTCGATAGATCCGGGTACGCAGTCCTCGCTCGACGTCGCTCACGGTTCGGGCGCTGACATCGGCGTTCTCCGCGAGCTCCTCCTGCGTGAGCCCCATCGTGGAGCGGTGTGCCTTGAGGAGCGACCCGAGGGTCTGGTTCATCGTCGTCGAATCGTACGGGCTCGGGGAGCAACTCGGTGAGCGAACCTTCATGGTGTTGCGCTGCTCCACGGACCAGACTGCCCTGGTCGGGACCATCGGTGCCGGAATCTGAACGGCGCGAAGGCGGAAGGAGGAACGAGATGGAGCAGAACAAGCACATGGCACGCCGGATCTACGAGGAGGTGCTCAACAAGCGGGACCTGGATCTCCTCGACGAGCTCGTGAAGCCGAACTTCATCGAGCACGACCCGCTGCCGGGGCAGCGCGAAGGGCTGGATGGGATCAGAGACCGCTACACCATGCTCATCGAAGGGCTCGCCCCACATTTCACGATCGAGGATGTGATCGCCGAAGGCGACCGCGTCGTCGTCCGGTGGACCAACTCGGGCACCCATGTTGGCGAGTTCCTCGGGGCACCGGCGACGAACCGTCCGTACACGATCGCGGGGATCGACATCTACCGGGTCGAAGACGGCAAGCTCGTCGAGCACTGGCACGTCGTGGACATGTACGGACAGCTGGTGCAGCTCGGCCTTCTGCCGGCGCCGGAAGGAGCGTGAGCGCCATGGAAGC
>JAYUAK010000223.1:0-1759 GCA_043741335.1 Actinomycetota bacterium | reverse complement strand
TGGTGCTTCCCGGCCGGATGCTCCGGGGGATCGAGGTGGAGCGCCGCGCGCCCGACGAGGTGGTCCAGGGCGAAGAGGCCTTCGTCGAGCTGATCGTGACGAATCACGCGAGAGGCGTGAGGCTCGGACTGACACTCGAAGATCCTCACGTGAGCCCGACGATCCTGTACGTCACCAAGGTGCTTCCCGACGAACGTGTGGAGTTGGTCACGGTGCGTCGCGCGCTGAAGCGGGGCGTTCACGAGGCGTCGGCGGTCACGCTGCGTTCTGTGGCGCCGTTCGGCGTGGCCGAACGGCGCCGGACGCTCCAGGTCGCCGGCAGCACGACCGTGCTGCCGGCAGTCATCCCGTTGGGATCACTCCCGTTCCTTGCGCTCGATTCCGATCCCGAGCGTTCGTCACGGTCGGTCTCTCGTCGCGGAACCGGGCCCGAGTTCTTGGGGGTCCGCGAGTATCGCCCGGGTGATAGCCCCCGGCACGTCCACTGGCCCTCGACGGCTCGCACCGGGACGGTGATGGTCCGCGAGCTCGAAGAGCAGCGATCGCGACGACTCGCGATCGTGATCGACACCTTGTCCGACGTCGGGGAGGCTGGCACGCCGTTGGACGCGTGTTGCACGGCGGCCGCATCGATCGCACGCGTCGCCTTTACGGAAGGTCATCGGGTTCGCTTCGTCGTTTCGGGTGCTCGGGCGACCGTCGAAGTGTCCGACGACGTCGATGATGGGTCGTTCCGGCGTCGCCTCGCGGCGGTGGTGCCCGACGGTGTCGCCTTGTCCGATGTCCTCGGTCGCGGCTCCGACGCATTCCGCGACATCGACGCTGTGGTGTTGCTCTTCCCAACGTGGCGCTCGAACGGCGACAGCGGGCTGGCCCGGGCGATCGAGACACTGACGGCTGCGAACGCCCATGTGGTGGCGATCCCGGTGGAAGTTGGTCTGCAAGACGCGAAGCGGGTGGCCGCGCTCAGGACCGAGGAGGTCGAGGAGCTCGTCGGGATGCTGGAGCGCGCAGGAGCCGACACGCATCTGTGGCGTCACGGCTCGGACCTCGTCGACGTTCTGGCGCCAGAACGAGTCGTGGAACGAACCGTGCCAGAAAGAACCGTGGTGGGATGAGCGCCCCGGAGTTCATCCGCGCGCGGTTGCGTCGTCCCGCCGGACCCCCGGAGGAGTCCGTGGCCATGCGCGTAGTCGTGGCCGGAGCGGTCGAGATCGCGATCCTCGCCGTCGTGGCGCAGGGGGGCGTGAACGGGTCGGCCGCGTTCCTGCCGCTGGTGATGGCGCCGATCGGATATCTGTTCTCGCACAAGGAACGCCATCACTCGAACGTCACGACGAAGGTGCTCCTGTCGGTGGGTCTGCTCGCGGCGTTCGTCGCATTCCTGCAGAGCGTGAAGCTGGCCGGCTCGGTCGATCAAGCGCGCGTGCCGCTCGCGTCGCTGTTCCTGTGGGTTCAGGTGCTGCACGCATTCGACGTGCCACGTCGTCGCGATCTGTCGTTCTCGATGATCTCGAGCGTGATCTTGATGTCCGAGGCCGGCGCTCTCTCCCTCTCTTCGTCCTTCGCAGTCTTCGTTCTGCCTTGGGGGATCCTGGCTGGCGGCTGGCTGTTCCTGTCGAGCCGGCCGAGAGCCGAATCGATGTCGGAGCCCGTGGCCGTCCGGCGGCGGTTGCCGGGGCACGGAGGGCTTGCAGCGCCCATCCGCAGCGCGGCATGGGCGGGATCCGCGGTCCTGTTGGCGAGCGCCGTCGTGTTC
>JAYUAK010000222.1:0-4385 GCA_043741335.1 Actinomycetota bacterium | reverse complement strand
CGGCAGCTAAGCGGGCTCTCCCCGTATCTGCCAAGGCCACCAGCGCGACCCCGGCCGGGATCGAAACGAAGAACGCAACCTCATGGAGTCGGCCGCGCATCCTCGGCTTCACAGGCACTTGCACGAGGTAAGCCTACCCGTCGGTGCGATGGGAGTTGCTATTTGCGCTGTCTTGCCTGTCGAGGTTCTGTTAGCGTTACCGGCGAGGGTACAGGTCGCGGTTCGCTACGAGCAGTTCCCTCACAACCGGCGGATGTCACGCCGGCGCCTGACGAGCAGCTTCACGAATGGGCTCGGACGGCGAAGGAAGGAGGGATCGCTATGGCAACCGGAACCGTGAAGTGGTTCAGCTCCGAGAAGGGGTTCGGCTTCATCACTCCCGAAGATGGCAGCGCAGATGTGTTCGTACACTTCAGCGCGATCGCCGGAGACGGGTACCGCAACCTCGATGAGGGGCAGCGCGTCGAGTATGACGTGACGCAGGGCCAGAAAGGCCCGCAGGCTGCGAACGTCAAGGCCGTCTAAGACGGACCGACGCAGAACGCAAGCAGGGGTCCGGCGCGAAGCGCCGGACCCTTCGCTTTTCCCGCACGAACGAACGCTCCCCTTACACTCGGTCGATGCAGCTCTGGTTGCTCCGCCACGCGAAGTCCAGCTGGGGCAACCCGGATCTCGCCGATCACGACCGGCCCCTCTCGCCGCGCGGCGAGCGCGATGCCCAGCGGATGGGCACCTATCTCGATCGGGAGACCATCCGACCTGCACTCGTCGTGTGCTCCTCCGGATTGCGCGCCCGGCAGACCCTCGCCGGAGTGCTCGAAGGGGTCGGCACGGAGCTCGATGTGCGGGTCGAGCCGGAGCTCTATACGTTCGACGCGACCTCACTGCTCGGGCGACTCCGCACGGTTCCCGACGATGTTTCGTCGGTGATGCTGGTGGGACACAACCCGGCGATCCAGGAGCTGACGCTGCTCGTGACCGGCGGCGGATCCGGCATCGGTGACGTACAGCGGAAGTTCCCGACGTGTGCGCTCGCCGAGATCGAGCTCCCTCCGATGGCTTGGCACGATGTCGGCCAGGACGTGGGAACGCTGACGCGCTTCGTCACGCCACGATCGCTCGGTTGAGCGTCTCCGCGTCAGGTCCGAGGGCGCAGCTCGACCGATCCTTCGTTCACGCGCGTCTCGAACGCCTGGAGCGGCGCTGACGCCGGACCGCGTCGGACATGACCGTCGGCGAGGGAGAACACGCTGCCGTGTGCGGGACAGGTCACCGTCGGCACCGAGTCGAGGGGCTTCGTGACGCCCCGATCGAGCGGAGCGCCTTGATGGGTGCACCGGTTGGCCACCGCGTAGACGGTGTCGCCGCTTCGCAGCACCAGGATGGTCATCCCCAGAGCCTCCACATGGATCGACTTCCCGTCGGGCAACTCGTCGAAGGCGATCGCGTGCGTCCAATCATCGGTCTCGGTGGCCATCATCACCTTCCTGTTCGATGGCTACGATACCTGGGCATCACGAGCGAACCAGCGACAACATCAAGCGAGCGGAAGGGGATCGGATGAGCGAATCGACGGTCGAGACCACGGCGCTGCACAGCGCCCCGTTCTTCGCGCGGCTCTCACCCGCAGATCTCCAGGGGATCCTCGACGTGGGGCGTCCGGTGTCCTTCGAGCCCGGTCAGGCCATGGTTGAGCAAGGAGACGTGGGCGACGCGATGTACATCATCGTGAGCGGTACGGCCGAGGTCGATGTCGGTGGTCGCTTCCACAAGCTCACGACCGGGAACTTCTTCGGCGAGATGGCCCTGATCACGGCGGGCAAGCGGATGGCGACGGTCAAGGCCGTCGATCCCGTCGAGTCGCTCAAGATCCCCGCCGAAGGGTTCCAGTCCTTTCTGTTGCAACACCCCGCAGTTGCGTTGTCGATGCTTCAGGCCGTCGTCGAGCGCCTTCGGGAGGTGGAACAGCGGATCGATGCATGGATGGCGAGCTGAGGTCCGTGAGCAGGCATTCTGTCCGAAATGGAGACCTTCGCGGCCGAACGCGCGACCTTCGGGGGCTGCGTTCGTCGGGAAGAAGGCGTAGGCTGGGTTGGTGAGTGAGCTGAAGTTCTACAAGACCGAACGAGGCACGATCTTCCGACTCAAAGAAGACGCCGAGGGTCGACTGTCCGTCGAATTGCTCCAGACGAGTCTTTGGGTACAGGGGCCGATCGGGATGGCGGGCCTGCGGGTCTCCCCCACGACGAGACAGCTCACCGAACGGCAGATCCAGTCGCTTCCCCAGTAACTGCTTCCCCTTCAGGGGATCGTCGCTACGGGTTCGGATCGGGTGCGGGGGTGACGTTGCCGTCGGGAGCTGGAGCGATATCGTCCTCGATCGGCGCCCGGTCGGCTTCCTGCCGCGTCACGAGCACCGGGTAGCCATCCGCATCGAAGACCGCGACCCCGTCCTCGTCGATCAGCTGCGTTCCCTCGAGGCCGTACGTCGGATCGTCGCGCCGGATGATCTTGGCGGTCCTGCGATCGTCTCTTGCGCTGCGACGCTTCGCCTTCACCTCGCGACGTTGCCGCTTCCCTGGCGTATCAGGCATGAACGCATCCTAAAGGAACGAACGAACCGACGACCGTCAGGGTCCGACGCTGGTGGATCGATCGTTAGGGGTCGGGCAGCCACGCGCCGACGTGCAGATCAGACGCGCCGTCCGTAGAAGGCCGCGAGGCGGTCGGCGGCGGTTGCCCCGTCCGGTGCAGGCTGCTCCGGACCGAATGCCTCACCGCGCGGACGTCCAGCCATCATCTGCCGGCCTGAGTCGAGCAATGCGGCGCACAAGAGTGGACCGAGGTCAGTCGAGACGCCGATCGTGCGGGCTGCGTCCCAGCCATGCAGCATCACCTCGAGTGGAGCGATCGACGCGAGGCCGCGTGGGCTGCTCTTGCCCTCAGGCACCATCGCATCCAGTGCCCCCGGTACCGTGACGGAACGCATCAGTGCCTGACTGGCGGCCTCCCATGCGGAGCCAACGTCGTCGCTGGTGCGCAGGATCGCGCCGCCCGCAGGCGGTTCGCTGCCACTGATCGCCCCCGCCCACTGGTTGAGCTGTTCGAAGAGGTGCTGCAGCAGTGTCTGCAGATCCCAATCGTCGCAAGGGGTGAGCAAGACCAGCTGCGCTGCGTCGACCGCGCGGATGGTGGGAGCGACGGCGGCGACCGCCTGCTCGATCCGGGCAACGGCTTCGTCCATCCATCCGAGGCTACATCGGTGGAACCGCGCCAGCAGGGATAGACTCGGCCAAACCCCGAGAAGGGTGCCGCATGGCACACGTCATCGACGGCGACGAGCTGGCAGAGGTTCTGCGCGCGGAGATCGAGGAAGAGGTCTCGGTCTTGCGTCTGTCCGCCGTTCGTCCCGGCCTGGCGACCGTGATCGTTGGCGAAGACCAGGCCGCTCATTGGTACGAGCGACACCTGCGGAAGCTGGCCGAGAGTCTCGACTACCGCTACGAGTGCGAGCAGCTCTACGCCGACGTGATGCTCGACGACGTGCTGGCCACGATCGGCAAGCTGAACGCCGATCCTCGTATCAGCGGCATCCTCGTCCTTCGGCCGCTCCCCGATCACATCCCCGAGCACGAGGTGTTCGCGGCCGTGGATCCGCGCAAGGACGTGGAGGGCATGCACCCGTGGAACCTCGGACTCCTGGCCATTGGCACACCACGTTTCGTCCCATCCACACCGGCGGCATGTTTCTACTTGCTCGACGCGTACGCTCGTTCGCGCGACGTGGACCCGTCATCGTTCTACCGAGGGAAGACGCTCGTCATCGTCGGAAGGTCCACGAGCGTCGGCAAGCCGCTCGCGTTCCTGGGCCTGCAGCGTGACGCGACGGTGGTGATGTGCCACAGCAAGACGTTCGAAGCGGGCGAGCTGGCTGACTACACGCGGCGCGCCCACATCCTGATCGTTGCAGCCGGTCAACCGGGCCTGATACACGGGGACATGGTGCGAGACGGCGTGGTCGCGGTCGACGTCGGGACCAACGCCGTCCAGGACCTAGACACGGGCGACGTGCTTCTCACGGGCGACCTGGATCTGCCCTCGGTCTCGGCGAAGGCAGAGGCGATCACACCGGTGCCGGGGGGTGTCGGACCGATCACGGACGTGTGGTTGATCGGGAACGTGCTTGCCGCCGCCGCCATGAGCGCGCAGGTCGAGCCCCGGTTCGGGGCGCTCATCGCCGGGCGCCTGCTGGGGCACGGCTGAGATCGGGGCCTGTTCCTGTATCGGCTGTGACGACTGGCGCGTCAGCCAAACCCACGTCTGCGCTCCGCCAAGGTGCGGTCATGAAACCGCTCTTCTTGTGGGGGCACGGGAATGAGGATTTA
>JAYUAK010000221.1:0-1767 GCA_043741335.1 Actinomycetota bacterium | reverse complement strand
CCAGCGCCTCCCGCGCGTGCGCGAGCTGGCGCGCCGTCAGCCGTCCCGCGCGACGGGCCGAGGCCAGAGCAGCTCGCCCCTCCGGGTAGGCGATCCGGGACGTGAACGCAGCGTCGGCCGCATCCCAGATGTCCGCTGCCGTCTCGGCTCCCGCTTCGTCGGACACGAGGAGCTTCACCAACGCCGACGTGTCGAAGTACGCGATCACCGGCGCTGCTCTGCCACGAACTCCGAAACGCTCCCGCTCGCTTCAGCGCGGCGGAGCGAGCCGGCCGGCAGCCGCGGAGCGCTCGGTGGCGTCACGATCCCCTGCGCGACGAGGGACTCCAGGCGCGAGAGGCCGGAAGAGGGAACGAGGCGGGCGACCGGGCGTCCCCGTTCCGTGACGATGATCTCCCGTCCGTCCTTCACTTCGTCGAGCCACCGGCTCAAATGGTCGCGGAGCTCCCGGACCCCGATCTCCAGGCGTGGCGGCTCTTGTGGCGCTTTCATGGTGTGCACAGTGTACCGTTCGATCGCGACCGCGCAACTCCGGATGACTGCCTCGACCACCGAGGGTCGAGATCTCAGCGTTGCTCGCCCGGCGGGTCGTCACCCTTCGTGATCGTTTCGGTTCCGCCCGGCACCGGTTCGGGGATGTTTGTGGGTTCGGGATCCGCAGTGGGCTCGTCTTCGCTCATCAGGAACGGTTCGAGCTGTTCCCTCGCGATGGCTCGCGCCTTCCGATCGCCCATGAGGCGATCGAGCACGGTGCCGTTGCTCTGGATCGCATAGGTGCCACCTGGAAACGGTCGAGGGAGCTTCGTCTCCTCGACCTCCGAGTCGGATACCGCCTGCCTCATCGCCGTCTCCATCAGCCGTCGTAGGTCATCGACACGCTCTTGCCCTCGCTACTCAGTTTGCGCCCATCAGCCTTCGTGATCGGCCCATTCCCCGCCTGGGATCCGCTCGGGGATCTGTGCCGGCGCCGGGTCAGCGGGCATGTCCTCCGGTCGCATGAGGAACGGCTCAAGATGCTTGGCCGCTTCCCTGGCAGCACGTTCGTGACCGAAGAGGCCGTCCACGAAGCGTCCGAGACTCTCGACCGAGTAGCTCGCACCTTCGAGAGGACGCGGCAGCTTCACTTCGCGTAGCTCCTCAGGCTCGAGCTTCGCATCGGTGTCCATAGCTCGCTCCATCACGCGCCGCCCGTGACGCGCGTCCAGAGGAAGTATCCGCCCACCAACGCGAACGCCACAAGCAGGATCATTTGCCCAGCCGTGAGCACGCGGGCCTTCTGTCGGAGTCGTCGTCGGTTCGTGTCGATGGCATCGAGGACGTTGCCGATCACGCGCCATCGGATCCAATCCTCGGGCGCGTTCGCAAGCAAGGCGACGGTCCCAGCCTCGGGAGCTAGGACATAGTCACGATTCGCGAAGGCTGCTAAGGCGCAACCCAGGGATGAAAGCAGACCGATGCCGGCGGTGACCGCCAGCCACGTAGGTGCGGCGGCGACCAGGCCGTTGCGCCCAAGGGCGAGCCCAGTCAGGAGTCCGTCGGCGGCCAGCAACCCCGCCGCCTTGGTGTCCAGCGCTTCGACACGGTGCAGTTGCTCGTCGAGTGACCGGATCGCGACGTCGTACGCGAACCCCGCGCTCGGAGGGACAGCTGTGATGGCCATGAGCGAACCGTAGTCCTAGGTACTGACACATCGCTCCGCGATCAGCTCCCCGATGACGTCGTCGTCTACCACGGGATCAAGTGGCTCCAGCTCGGCGATCGCGCGCG
>JAYUAK010000220.1:0-4402 GCA_043741335.1 Actinomycetota bacterium | reverse complement strand
AGGCCGCGATGCGCATGCTCATGAACAACCTGGATCCGGATGTGGCCGAGCGACCCGAGGATCTGGTCGTCTACGGCGGTACGGGACGGGCCGCGCGTTCGTGGGAGGCCTACGACGCCATCGTGCGCACGCTGAAGACGCTCGGCGACGACGAGACCCTCTTGGTGCAATCGGGCAAACCGGTCGGGGTGTTCCGGACGCACGCCATGGCCCCGCGCGTGTTGATCTCGAACTCCATGCTCGTGCCGAAGTGGGCCGATTGGGACACGTTCCGCGAGCTCGAGGCAGCGGGCCTGACGATGTACGGGCAGATGACCGCCGGCTCGTGGATCTACATCGGGACCCAGGGGATCTTGCAGGGAACGTACGAGACGCTCGCGGAGTGCGCGCACCAACGGTTCGGCGGGACCTTGAAGGGCACGATCACTCTGACGGGTGGGCTCGGCGGGATGGGCGGGGCGCAGCCGCTCGCCGTGACCATGAACGACGGAGTGGCGCTCTGCATCGATGTCGACCCGATGCGGATCGAACGGCGGATAAAGACGCGATACCTCGACCGAGAGACCGATGACCTCGACACCGCGCTCGCGTGGGCGTCGGATGCTCGCGTGAACGGTGAAGCGGTATCGATCGGACTGCTCGGCAACTGCGCGGAGGTCGAGCCCGAACTGCTGCGCCGGGGTTGGAAGCCCGACATCGTGACCGACCAGACGAGTGCCCACGATCCGCTCGCCGGGTACGTCCCGGCTGGGCTCACGCTCCAGGAGGCAGAGGCGTTGCGCGCGTCGAACCCCGAGGACTACCAACGACGTGCTTACGGCTCGATGGCCGATCACGTCCGTGCGATGGTCGGGTTCCTCGATGGCGGCGCGGTGGTGTTCGACTACGGGAACAACCTGCGCGCCGGTGCCGAGATCGGCGGGCTTGCTCACGATCGCGCCTACGCCTACCCCGGGTTCGTGCCGGCGTTCGTCCGGCCGCTGTTCTGCGAAGGCAAAGGCCCGTTCCGTTGGGCGGCGCTCTCCGGCGATCCCGAGGACATCGTGAAGACCGACCGTGCCGTCGCCGAGCTCTTCCCCGACGACGCGCGGTTGCAAAGATGGATCCAGATGGCGGAGGAGCGGGTGGCGTTCCAGGGGTTGCCTGCGCGGATCTGCTGGCTCGGATACGGAGAGCGAGTGAAGGCGGGTTTGCGGTTCAACGAGATGGTGGCATCAGGCGAGCTTTCCGCGCCCATCGTCATCGGTCGCGACCATCTGGACAGCGGCAGCGTCGCGTCGCCCTATCGCGAGACCGAGGGGATGAAAGATGGCTCGGACGCGATCGCCGATTGGCCCATCCTGAACGCGTTGATCAACACCGCCGCAGGGGCGCACTGGGTGAGCGTGCACCACGGCGGGGGCGTGGGGATCGGCTACTCGATCCATGCCGGGATGGTCGTCGTGGCCGACGGCACCGACGACGCACGTGAGCGACTCGAGCGCGTGCTGACGACCGACCCGGGGATGGGCGTGATCCGCCACGCCGATGCGGGCTACGACCGCGCGCTCGAGGTCGCCGCGGAGCGCGGGGTGCGGATCCCGATGCGCGAATCGTGACCGACCGCCACATCGTCGCGATGGGCGGCGGCGGCTTCTCCATGGACGATCCGGTACTCGATCGATACGTGCTCCGGTTGATCGATCGGCCTCGACCGAGAGTGTGCTTCCTGCCGACCGCCGCGAGCGCGGTGCCCGTCTATGCGCTCCGGTTCTTCGAGGCATTCCCGGCGTCGAGCTTCGATACGTCGCTCCTGGATCTGTTCGCGCGGGACGGACGCGACCTTCGGGCCTTCCTGCTCGAGCAGGACGTCATCTACGTCGGGGGAGGGAACACCGCGAACTTGCTTGCCATCTGGCGTGCGCACGGGGTCGACGCAATCCTCCGTGGGGCCTGGGAAGCCGGTGTCGTCTTGGCGGGAGTGAGCGCGGGCGCGAACTGCTGGTTCGAGGGGAGCACGACCGACTCGTTCGGTCCGCTGGCCGCGCTCCCGGATGGCCTCGGGCTGTTGCCGGGCAGCTTCTGTCCGCACCTCGACGGCGAACCGGAACGGCGACCGCTGTTCCACCGGCTGATCGCCGAGGGGACCTTGCCGGCGGGCATCGCGTGCGATGACTTCGCGGCCGTGCATCTCGTCGGGACCGAGCTCTCCGAAGTCGTGGCGTCTCGCGAGCCGGCGGGTGCGTACCGGATCGTTCGCGGCGATGGAGGCGACGTCCACGAGGAAGCCTTGCCGGTCACCCGGCTGATGGGAGATGGAGCGAGGTGAAGAAGACGGCGTGGATCGTGGCGATGTCCGTGGCATTGGCCGCGTGTGGTGGCGGGGGCGGCACGACCGCCGAGGTATCGGGTCCGACCGGCTCGGCGAGCTCGTCGACCGGTGCCACCGGACCTGCTTCTCCGAGCGCCACCGCCGGTGCGTGCGCGAACCCGTACCAGCCGGTCTCGACCGGCGCCGCGTGGACCTACGACCTCCACAGTTCCGCCTCGGCCGACCCGACGTATACGGACACGATCACGTCGGTGACGAGCGACGGCTACTCCGTGTCGTCCTCGTTCTCGGATCTCACCAGGGTGATCCCGTGGTCCTGCACATCCGAGGGACTCGTGGCCCTCCAGTACGCCAACGCGCCCGGCACGATCTCGAACGGCGGGATCGAGTTCAGCCTCAAGACGACCAGCGTGAGGGGAGTCACGTTCCCGGCCTCGATCGCTCCGGGAGATCGATGGACGCAGCGCTACGGCCTGTTGGCCAAGCTGGTGGGCTCTCAAGGGGCCGGGAGCGGCGAGGGCAGCGTGTCGACGAACTATCGCGCGCTCCGGAACGAGTACATCGTCGTTCCGGCCGGCTCCTTCTCCGCGCTCAAGGTTCGGTTCTCGGGGACGTATCTGTTCACGATCACGGTCGCCGGCGCGTCCATATCCGCGAACCACACGTTCTCGGGGTTCCTCTGGCTCGTGCAGGACGTGGGGGTGGTCAAAACGAGCGTGACGGTGGAGGGCACGTTCTCGCTTACCGCCACCACCGAGCTCTCCAGCGGCGGTCCGTGAGTGGAGTAGCCTTGCCGCCGTGCCGGTCCAGGTGGGGGAGGAGCTGACCCTGGCGGATGTCGTCGCGGTCGCGCTCGGCGCCACCGTCGAGTTCGGCGACGCGGCCCGCGGGCGGGTGGCCGCGGCACGCGCCGTCATCGAGCGGGTCGTGACCTCCGGCGAGACCGTTTACGGCGTGACGACGGGGTTCGGCTCGCTCGCCGACGTGCGGATCGATCCGTCGCAAGCCGCGGCGTTGCAGCTCGGCATCGTGCGGTCACACGCGACCGCGGTCGGACGGCCGCTCTCCCGCCAGGAGGCGCGGGCGATGCTCCTGCTGCGCGCGCACGTGCTCGCGCTCGGCCACTCGGGCGTGCGCCCGTTGATCGTCGAGCGCATGGTCGAGATGTTGAACCGCGATCTGATCCCCGCGGTGCCGGAGCAGGGATCGCTCGGCGCGTCCGGTGATCTCGCTCCGCTCGCGAACCTCGCGCTGCCGCTGATAGGCCAGGGGTCGCTGCTCGCGGCAGACGGCGGGACCACGCCGGCGGGAGCGGTCCTTGCCGCCGCCGGGCTCGCGCCGATCGCGCTCGAGGCGAAGGAAGGGCTTGCGCTCGTGAACGGCACGCAGGGCATGCTCGCCGTCGGGATCCTTGCGGCCGTGCGCGTCGCTGCGCTTGCGCGCGCCGCGGATGTCGTAGCGGCGATGTCGCTCGAGGCGGCGCTCGGCACCGACGCGCCGTTCGACGAACGACTCCAGCGGTTGCGTCCACATCCGGGGCAGGCGGCTTCCGCCTCGAACCTCCGCCGGCTGCTCGCCGGTTCGCCGATCCTGTCGTCTCATCGCGAGAGCCCACACTTGGTGCAGGACGCTTACTCGTTCCGGTGTGCGCCGCAGGTGCACGGCGCCACGCGAGACGCGCTCGCGTACGTGCAAGGTGTGCTTCAGATCGAAGCCGGCGCCGTCTCCGACAACCCGATCGTGCTGCCCGACGACGACGAGGTTCGCTCGGGTGGCAACTTCCACGGACAGCCGGTCGCCGTCGCCCTGGACACGCTCGCGCTTTCCACGGTGGGACTGGCGAGCATCAGCGAACGCCGCCTGTATCGGCTACTCGACCCGAAGCAGAACAACGGTCTCCCCGCGTTCCTGATCGAGGGGAGCGGATTGAACTCGGGGTTCATGCTCGTGCAGTACACGGCCGCGTCGCTCGTGTCCGAATGCAAATCGTTGGCGCATCCCGCGTCGGTCGACTCGATCCCGTCGTCTGCGGGACAGGAGGATCACGTCAGCATGGGCATGATCGCCGCTCGTCACGCTCGCGACATCGTG
>JAYUAK010000219.1:0-1772 GCA_043741335.1 Actinomycetota bacterium | reverse complement strand
CGGCGGTGAGATCCGTTGACCGCGCTGGAGAACCGCCCACGCGCGGCCCCGGTGCCGGCCGTGACCGAGGAGCGGCTGCGGGAGCGGGTCCCCTGGGTCACGATGCCCAAGCGGGCCGCCGGCGTCGTCGGCCACCAGGTCGGCGCCGCCGCCCGACGGGTCGGCACCGCCCTGCCGGCGCCGTTGCGGGTCGCGGACCGGCCACGGACGCAGCCGCTGCGGTCGGGCAGCCTGTCGATGTACCGCTTCTGGCGAGCGCCGTTCGGAACAGCGGAGAAGCCGCGGGCGCTCGACGACATCCCCTGGGACTACGTCGAGGAGCATCGTGACCGCATCCCCTTCCTCGGTCTGCGCGAGCACTGGTACCCCGCGCTCGAGTCGTCCGAGCTGCGGCACAACGTTGCGAAGGCCGTCGTGCTCGCGGGCGACGCCGTCGTGTTCTTCCGCGACGCGAGCGGCGCGGCGTGCGCACTCGAGAACCGGTGCCCGCACCGTGGCCCGCTCCTGTCGCTCGGCCAGGTTGGTGTCCTCGAGCCGGGCACGCTCACCTGCCGCTACCACGGCATGACCTTCGACGGCGACGGCACCTGCGTCGCATTCCTCACCGACGGTCCCGACAGCCCGGCGTGCGGGAAGGTGACGGCGCGTGCCTACCCGGTGCAGGAGCTGCGCGGCGTGATCTGGATCTACATGGGGTCGAAGGAGCCGAAGCCCGTCGCCGAGTCGGTCCCCCACGCGGCGAGCATGCTCGCCCAGGCGCACCTCGTGATCCGCCGGTTCGACTTCCCGTTCAGCTACCTGAACCAGCTCGACAACGCCATCGACCTCGCCCACCTCGGCTGCCTGCATCGCAGCTGTCTGATGTTCGCCGACCAGAAGGGCTATGGGACGATCGCGTTCGAAGACGTGGTCGGCGGAGTGCGCGCCTACTTCGCCAAGCCGGACGAACATCCCGGTCCGCTCAACCTCGACGAGATCACGTGCTACCTGCCGGGGTTCGTGTACCACGGTCGCGGCGCACTCTCCGTCACCGAAGGCGAGACGTGGTTCTGGTTCGTGCCGCGCGACATCGGCAGCTTCCAGGGCTGGCTGATGATCGGCAGTCCGAAGGGTGGGGCCCGGAGCGCGATCGTCCGAACGGCGATCCGTTCGCTCTTCGGGCCGCTCACGCGTCGGATACCGGGAGCCAGTTGCATCTACGGCGGCGACGGTCCGATCCAGCTCGCACAGGGTCGGATCGCCCGCTGGGACCGCGATCACCTGTCGCGCCCCGATCGGGCGATCGTCAGGATGCGGCGGCTGCTCCAGGAGGCGCACGTGCAGGAGCTGGCCGATAGGGCTGCGGTGACGACCACGGAGCGCTGATGACGGACCACGCGTACGCCTCGGTTCCGGTCGCCCACCATCCGGGGCGGGTCGTGAACCGGGGGCTCGGGTCACTGCGATCAGCGACCGCTAGGTGGTCGCGCAACGCCGACGCCGGACGGTTCGGACTTACCGGCGGGTCGGTGTTCCTCGCCGTCGTTTGTCTGCTGCAGGCGCCCGGCCGCCTCGTCGGCGACACCAAGTTCGACCTCGTGCTCGACCCCGGCCGCTTCCTCGGGCGGGCGATACACCTCTGGGAACCGACCGCGCACTTCGGGTTCCTGCAGAACCAGGCCGCGGGGTACCTGTTCCCGATGGGACCGTTCTTCTGGCTCGAATCCGCGCTCCACGTTCCGGGGTGGATCGTCCAGCGGTCCTGGCTCGCGTGTCTCTTGATCGCCGCGCTA
>JAYUAK010000218.1:0-10207 GCA_043741335.1 Actinomycetota bacterium | reverse complement strand
TGAGGCCGGCCGTCGGCTCCGGCGGTCAGCAGGTACGGAGTCGTCGGGAACCCCTCGATGGCCGCAGCCAGTTCGGGCAGGGCAACCGGAATGCTCACCTTGGCGATCGTAGTGGTCCTCGCCCGTGCACCGCCTGCTCCGGCCGTCGGGTTGTCGCCGTCGGGTTGTCGCCGTCGGGCCACCGGCGCCCGTGTCTGTCCGGCGGGCGCCGCCGGCCCGGTCTCAGCTCCCGGTGTTGTAGTGGGTCCACCGGATCGAGGCGACGGCTTCGTACGGTCGGAGGTTGGACCCAGGAGCTGACTCTTCTCAGCTCTGACCCCTTGCGGGTGTCTTTGCGACTGACATGTCGCTCCTGGGCCCTTCCTCTGGAGCCCGTCTGACTTGATAGGAGCCTCGATCGCATGTCTCGACCGGGAGTTGTCGACGGGATCTACCCCACTCAACGTAGGACAAGGAGTCCCCGACGACTCGTCCTCGCCCCCAACGACGCAACCGACGCCCCCGTCCTCACCTACCGCGGCGTCCTACAACGGTCGTGGCGGGGTGCTCGGCACGCGCACGTTCAAGGTCTCCGGTGACGGGCACCGCTCGATGACCGCGTGGGCGGCCCTTCTCGGCGACGTTCGAGTGTGGGGCGTGGAAGGTGCCTCGTCGCTTGGCCGTCACACGGCAGTGTTCCTTGGCGAGGCCGGCTTCGATGTCCGCGACGTGTGTCCAACCCGGACAGCCGAAGAGGCCCGCCGGCGCCGTCAAGGCAAGACCGACAACCTCGACGCGGAACGCATCGCCCGCGAAGTCCTCGCGCACGACGATCTTCCGGCAGCGTTCACGCGCGCTGTCGGCACCACTGGCCCCGACCCGACGCATGACCAGATGTCGTTGTGGCACAAGGCCCGACGATCGCTGCTCAAGACGCGTCAACACGTGTTAAACGAGGCCGAAGCGATCCTGATCGCACTCCCTGAAGAGGTCCAGGCTGCGCTCGGCGACGATCGAGATGTCCGTCGACGACTGCGGTCGCTCGCTGCTGTTGACCGCCGAGCGATCACTGACACGGTCGTGCTGCTCCGCCTTCGCCTGCTCGACACGGCCGCGGCTGACGTCGCGGAGCTTGATGCACGCGACAAGACCATCACGGCCGAACCGGCGGCGCTCGTCGCGTCGCAGAAGTCAACGCTCGCCGAGTTGTGCGGTCTGTCGACGAAGTCCGCAGCCGAGCTCCTGGTCGAGACCGGTGACCCGCGAAGATTCACTGAGGGTGGCTTCGCCCGGTTCAACGGGACGGCACCGATCCCCGCGTCATCGGGAGAAGGGGCTGGCGAACCGGTCCGCCACCGGCTCGATCAAGGCGGGAACCGGCAGATCAACGCCGTGCTTCACCGCATGGCAATCACGCAGCTGCGCTGCAACCCAGCAGCCCGTGACCTCTACGAACGCGCCCGCAAGCGCGGCCACACCAAACGCGAAGCCATGCGAATCCTGAAGCGCCACCTCTCGAACGCGATCTACCGCACGATGCTCCGCGACGCCCTACGCGCCGACAAATCTGACGGAATCCAACAAGCCGCTTGACATAGGAGCGTCAGCTGGCCTCACGGCTGGCGCGGGCACGCTGCGGACGCTCCCCACGATGCGGCGCATGACCGCGAACCGATCGGCTCGCGTGCGCTCCGCTGCCCGGATCCTGCTCGGTGGCGCGCTCGTCGTCGCCGGCATCGGCCACCTGACGTTCGCCCGTGTCACCTTCCAGGCCCACGTGCCGACCTGGCTCGGGCTCGACAAGAACCTCGTCGTGATCCTGTCCGGGTTCGTGGAGATCGCGCTCGGCACGGCGCTGATCGTGGTGCGACGTCGCCGCGCCCTGCTCGGCCTGGCCGCCGGACTCTTCTTCATAGCGGTGTTCCCCGGCAACATCAGCCAGTACGTCGACCATCACGACGCTTTCGGTCTGAACTCCGATGGTGCCCGTCGAACCCGCCTACTGTTCCAGCCCGTGCTCGTGGCCCTGGCCTGGTGGTCGACCGACGCCATCACGGCCCTGCGTCGCGGCGCGACGACGTCGCTCGCTGAGGTGAGGGCGCAATGGTGTATCACGGCGTCGCCCACGAGATCTTCCTGATCAGACGTGGAAGGAGCGGCGCATGGCCGAGCGCAGGACAGACGAACTGGAGACGCGAAGCCGTGAGGAGGTTTTTGCCGAGGCTGATGCTGTGATCGATCGCCTGGCTGAAGCGGCGGAGACCGCGCGCGATCCGAGCATGCGGACGCACCAGATCGTGCTCGGCTACTCGCTCATCGCCGCGCAGATCGATCGCCGGCTCTTCGGCGACGGCGACCAGATCGTTCAGGGTCGGATCCGTCCCGAGAACGTCGTGAACGCCAACTGGTTCCACTTCGCGACGTGGGGTACCGCGACCGTAAGCAGGAACATTCGCAACGAGCGAGCGCCACAGCGGCTCGACGGGCTGAGCCAGCCGATCCGTCGCCTCGTGGCTCCCTACCTGATCCGCGCTCGGGCGGGAAACCAGCAGTTGATCGGCCAAGCCCTCGCCGCGGGGCAGTTGCAGATGTTCCGCAATGTGGTCGCAGTCTACCGGAAGGTTCGCGACCGACTGGAGAGCGAGACGGAGATCACTGCGAAGCTTCCCAAGAGTGACTCCAAACCGGACTGGGACGCCGGCTACAACGAGCTGCTGGCGAAAGGATTCGAATGGCTGCGCCTGGCGGGCGTGGCCCATCGGTTGCGAGGGGCAGGGTCAGCCTGGGGCGATGAGGCGATCGATCAGGCCGTGGCCCGGCTCGTCCTGGGATCGAGCGTCGTGTTGACCCTCGTCGAACAGCACCTGGTCAACGAGGCGATTCGGCTGGTGATCGATTCGGTCCCGGAGCGGGCGGTCGCCGACGTGTCGCGGCGCGCCGGGCGGATGGCCGAACGTCTCGGGGAGCCACGAACGCTCGCCGAGATCGAGGTGTACAACCGCACCACCCCAGTGGCGGCCCTCGTCACGGATCTGTGGGCGCGGTTCATGACGCGCCAGGTGCTGATGATCGTGCTACCGACCGAGGCGCTGAGAGTCGGACGCGACGCGCCACCGAGGCTCGCGGCACCGCTCTACCCGCCGCAACTGCGTCAGCTTGACGTGTTCACTTCCGACGATCAGCCCGTGCCCCAGCGCGCCGCTCAGGTGCTTCCGAAGGCGATCGCAAGGGCGCTCGCTGACGCGTTCGACTACGTAACGGCCTACTCGCGTGCGACCGAGGGTGGGCGTGGATCCGCAGCACATGACTGGCGGCACCTCGGCGACCGTATGAACTGGGCGGTGAGCCTGTTCCGCTCCCGTCAACAGGACCGCTCCATGTTCTGGCCCCCGTACGGCAGCGAGGACCGCGCGGCGATCTCTGAAGGACGTCACCCTCGGCTGCTCGGCGATCCCGACGCGTTCGAGGTCTATCCACCCACACCAGGTGGCGTCACACGCGTCGTCGATCCGTTGGCTGGTGTCGCTAGCCGATTCCAATCGCGCGCGGGAGGCTGAACGATGACTGCCAAAATCCCGGAGGACTACGCCAAGCGTGGTGATGTGCTTTTCCATGCGAACGGGGTCGCGAAGGGAGAGGAATTCCTCACGTGGGCCACGCATCGCAGTCTGAGTGACGCGTTCAATGCATGGCAGCGCATAGAGCCGGATTCGTCGGGGCAGGTCCGCGACGCGGTCCTCAAAGCCGCTCCTGATCCTCACGATCTCATGGTGGCCTGCGACCTATTCGTTCGCTACGGCACCGAAATCGCCGGCGCTCTCCTCTTCGCCGGGCTTCCAGAGTTGTACGCCGCGGCGACGGGCGGCCCGGCCGTGCTCGCGTCGACCGACGAGCTCGTGCTTCATGTCGGTCGCCGGATAGCCGGGACGGCACAGTTCCTCGTCGACGTGTTCACTCCGCCAGCGACGATCGCGGTCACCGATGGTGCCCACGCTCGGGGGTCCGAGCTGCTCCACGACGCCCTCTGGGGACGACGCGACGACGGGACGATGGGTCGGGCTGCGTCGGCCGTCGCCGGACTGCGTGTGATGCACCAGACGATCCGCACCCGGGAGCCCGCCGGATCGCGCGGACCGACGAGCCCAGAGGCGGTCATCAACCAGCGAGACCTCGTGGCCACCCTTCTCGTGTTCACGATCGGCACGTTCGAAGCCCTCGGCAGTTTCGGTATGGCGTGGACTGCCGACGAGCAGGAGGCCTACTACAAGGTGTGGTGTGCCATCGGCATCGGCATCGGCATCGAGGAGGGTCTGATCCCGAAGAGCGTTCCCGAGGCGCGTCGGAAGTTGGCCGAGCTGCGGGCGGAGCTGTGGCAGTTGCCGAGCAAGCATCGGTCGTTCGACCAAGTGGTCGCCGGCACGCTCAGTGGGCGAAAGCTCGCACGGGCTCTCGTCGCGTACTACGACGACTGCATGCCGAGGTGGTGGCGCGGGCTGCCATTGTTCGTCATGCGGCAGGTCGCGCCGATGCACGTCAGAAACCGGCTCGCTCTCGGTGCCTCCGGCGCCCTGGGTGCCGTCATCGACTGGCTGCCCGACCGACGTCTAGCAACCGACGCGTTCACGGTCGCGTATCATCCCAATCGGATGGGGGCCGTCGCTATGCGGTCCCTGACGACCGCCGCCGCTCACCGTGTCCTCGCCGCCCTGGCGACCGCAAAGGATCGACCGCTCGTGCTCCCCGGCCTCGAGGAGGCGTGCGCCGCCGCACGCGTCGAAGGCAGGAGCTTCAGATGACCGCCGGGGACTCCAACCGCTCGGCCGTGATGCAGCGACCGGCCCGAGACGTGCTCGCCTACTACGAGCGAGACCTGCTCTCGCATCCGGGCGTCATCGGACTCGCGCTCCGGTCCTGGCGGGGACGCTCCGACCTGGTCGTGCTGGTCGACCCGTCGACCTCCGGATTCGATGCACGCTCCCTGCCCAGCGAGGTCGGTGACCTGTCGGTGATGGTGGTCGCTGTGTGACTGCTACGGCGCGTGCGCGACGCCGAGCAGTGCGTGGCGGACCCGTGCGAGGAGCCGAGGCTCGGTGAGCGAGCGCGCATGTGCGACGACGGTCGACCACTCGCGGCCGAACCGCCGCTCGAGGCCGCTCATGAGCTCGGCATCCGTGGCTTCGACGACCGCACCACGCGGCATCTGTGGCAACCCGCGTAGAGCGAGGAGCACGGTTGCTGCCTCGTGATCGTCGCCTTGCTTCTTCAGGAGCGCGGCCGCCGTCGACAACGCCTGCACCAGGTGGGCTCGGCACCCGGACTCACCGAGCAGGTCGATGAGGTCGATGAGCCCCCGGGCCGTCAGTGCCGAGTCGCCACCACGGAGGTTCAACTGGCACCAGGCGGCGAGCGCGAGGGCGAGGTTGTGGCGGCTCCCGACCGACCGATACGCAGCCATGGCGATCTCGAGGTTGACGATCGCCGCCGGGTGGTCGTTCGACGCGACCACCCGCGCCTTGGCGAAGTGGGCCCAACCGATTGCGTCAGGATTCTCGAGTCGCCTGCTCCGATCGATCGCCGACTCTGCCGCACGGTTCGCCTCGTCGCGCAGCCCCAACTCCGTGTATCCGAGCGCAGCGAACCCGTCGGCGTTGACTAGCCAGAACGGGGCGTCTGGGTCCGAGCGGAGCGTCGCCAGATGTGCTCTGAACGGCAACGGAAGCTCGTCGAAGCGACCGGCGAACGAGAGGGCGTCGATGAGTGCCGTGCGGGCCCAGAGTGCCGACCCCTGGCCGGCGGCAGCAGCGTCGATGCCGCCGTTCGCCAACCTAATCGCCGCCTCGAGGTCGCCCGTGAACCAAGCGCCCATCGCCGCGATTCCCAGCAGGTCGGCCGCGCCTGGAGAGGAGTCGGCGCCAGAGCTAGCGAGCAGCCGCCGCGCCCACACGAAGACCTCGGGTCGCAGCTGGAACAACGAGAACTGGAACAGTGCGCGCAACAGTCGGATCGCGGCCGCCCACTCGCCAGCGTCGATCAAGAGCTCCATCGCCCGTCGGTGATCGTCGAGCTCCAGTTCGAACTGGGCGACTGCCTCTGACTCGCGGTGGTCACGTAGCGCCACGTCAGTGCGCTCGGCCCGTTCGACCATCACAGCGCAGTAGCGGACGGCCCGCCGCCGGCGGTCGTCCACTCCGAGCAGACTCTCACCAGCTTCGCGAGCAGGGACGAGAAGTCGCTGGTAGCGACGATCGGCAGGGTCACGAACGAGGACGGCTCGCCGAACGAGGGCGTCGAACGTCTGATCGAGGCGCCTGGCAGCAGCGGTCGGGTCGCAATCGACGCCGAGAAGTCCAGTGAGCGTGTCGAGCGCCGCCTCGCGAGTGAACGGTCCAACGAACGCCGTTACCGATTGGACGGTTGCACGGTCGTCGTCGGTCAGGTCGCTCGGCCGGCTGTGCAGAGCGGTGAGCCAATCCGCCATCGTCGTAGGATCGGCAAGGTTCCATCCGTCCTGCTGGCTCCGATCGGCAAGCTCTTCCACCGACTTCACGTCAAGCTGACGTCCGATCGCCTCGATAACCGCCGGGACGCCGTCGGCGCGGCGACAGATCTCACCAACCGCGCGAGCCGTCGAGTCGTCGAGCACGAAGTGAGGGTCGGCGAGGCGGGCACGATCTACGAACAACGCGATCGAGTCGATCTTCGCGAGGGCACGGACATCGACGGTGAACGGCGACGGCAAGGCTAGTGGGCCGAGTTCGAACGACGTCGCGCCGGGCAATGACGGTCGGGCACGGGCGGTCACGATGAGCCTGATGGAGCGCTCTCGGGCCAGGGCCTGTGCCGTTGTCGCCAGCTCGCCGCTCAGGCCATCGACGTTGTCGAACACGGCCAGAGCCGATCGATCGACCAACGTGCGTACTACTGCCTCGCCCGGGCTCTCGCTCGGCGACACACGCACTCTGGCAACGCCCACGACCTTGCTCCAGAACGCATCTATCGACGTGACCTCGGAGGCATCGACGTAGAGAGCTGTCCCGAGATCGGCGCGGAGGCGGTGAGCGACCTCGGTGACGAGCCGAGACTTGCCGATCCCCTTCGAGCCCCAGATCTCAACGATCGGATCGCGTCGGATGGCCGCCATGACGTCGTCCAGCTCGAGCGACCGGCCGACGAATCGCGTGAAGGGCTCAGGCAGCTCGTTGTCGCTTGCGGATGGAAGGCGCGGTGGCGGGCGTCGCCCGTGATCGAGCCCGCCACGAACCTCGTAGATCTTGACCGGCTCGGAGAAACCGCGGACCCTGAACGTTCCGACGTCATCGAGCGCCAAGCCTGAGGGTACGACTCCAGCGAGCTGGTCGACCGTCGCCTGCGACACGAGGATCTGGCCGCCGTGAGCAGCCTGCTCGAGTCGCGCTGCGAGGTTCGGAGCTGGACCAACGACATCCCCGAGGTCGAGCCGGCATGAGCCCGTGTTGACACCGATTCGAACGGCGATGGCCGCGCCAGAAGGCCAGGCCTCGGTGGCAATGGTGTCGCGCAAGTGAACCGCCGCCTGCAGTGCGTCTTCCGCCATGGAGAAGACCCCGAGGATGCCGTCCCCGGTCAGGCGGCCCACAAGTCCTTGATGACGCTCGACCGATGTCGTCGCGAGCCGGTTGTGACGCTGAACAACGGCGAACATCGCATCACCGTGTCGCTCCCACAGCTCGGTGCTGCCCTCGATGTCGCTGAGGAGCACCGTCGCGGTGGCCCTCGCCCGCCCGACGTGACCGGCGTCGTTCCTACGGTGCTGCGCTGTGGTTATCGTCCGCGCCAAGCGGACGAGTTCGGCATCGCACTCCGATGCCGACATCGAGGCCAACGGTCTCTTCGGGTCGTTGCCGGCCTGGATGTCGGCCAAAGGGGTTAGCTCGAAGAGCGCCGACGATACGGCGATCCATACTAGTCCAAGCTCGCCGGCGTGCCAACGGTCCAGGATCAAGGGAAGCTCATGGTGGGTCACATAGTCCGACGCGAGGTAGTCCTGGGAAACCATCAAGACAGCAAGGTCGGCTGAACGCAGCGCCTTCTGGATCTCGGCTTCCCAGTTCGCACCGGCAACAATCTTGCGGTCGTCCCAGACGTCGAGCCGACTCGCAACGATCGCAGGGGCAAGGGTCTTGGTGAGACGCGTCACCCAATCGGCGTCAGCGCGGGCATAGCTGATGACAACCTTCGGGGACTCGGCGAACATGACGGCTCCGGTCGGCAAGGCGACGCGATTCGCCGCAATCTATCCACTGTGCGAACGCCACCCGCAACAAATGCCCTGCGCGGAGCGCGATGACGACCCGGGACGTGCTGGACAACCGGCCAGGTCGGTCGGCAGGGTCGAGCCGTCTCCGAAGGGCGCCGCTGATCTCGGATGCGACTGGCACACCGGGATGGACGCCGTCGACGTGTTCGGATAGATCCTGGTCAACGACCCAGCCCTCCACGGGGACCTCACCGTCGTTCGGCTCGATGAGCGGTTGTTCGTGCGTCGGCGACTGCTGCCGGCCGAGCCACGGCGGCCCAGACCGTCTGAGCGTGGCGAGACCGACAGTCAGATCCAGCTGTGTGACGCCCATCACACAGCGAGCGCGCCCTGCGACGACGACAACGCTTCGACAAGATGATCACGTGGGTCACATGGAAACGACCACTGTGGGACAGCACATTACTCGGGGCTCCGGCCCTTGCGGACAGATTGTAACCGAGGATCACGCAGCGCTGCTCGAACGGGCGCGCTGTCAGGATCAGGCTGCCTTTGGGGAACTCGTCCGGCGGTTCACGCCGTTGGTCGAGAGCACCGCACGGCGTCGGTGCGTGCGCGCAGCTGAAGTCGATGACGTCGTCCAAGAGGTCTGGATCGCGCTCTTCAGACATCTTGACGCGATCCACTCTCCGGCTTGCCTCCCCGGTTGGTTGCGGCGGGTGGCCCTCAACTTTGCCGCAGGTGCAGAACGACGAGACCGATCGATCCTGATGGCAGACACCCCGGAGCCGATGACCGAGACCGATGACGATCCGATGCGCGTCGCCATCGTCGACGCTCGCCGGACCAACGTCCGCCGCGCCATCTCACGCCTGCCCGAACCCGATCAGGCGCTCCTCAACCTGTTGATGTTAGATAGCCATCCCAACTATCGCGTGGTGAGCATCCGAGTCGGACGACCGATCGGGAGCCTCGGACCCACTCGCGGTCGGCTCCTTCGGCGCCTCCGGAATGATCCCGACATCATAAGCGTGACAGCGCGTTGAGCCGCAAGACCCCTGCAGCCCGGCCGACAGCGACCACGTGGTATAGCTTGCCGGGCCTGTGGATAGTCTGTTCGTTGACCTCGATGATGAGGACCGCGTTGCGCTGCTTCGACGCTGCCGTCGTCGTTCGTTCCGGGGCGGCGACAAGGTCTTTTGGCAGGGCGATTTGGGGGATTCGCTCCACCTTGTAACGGCCGGGGCATTCGCCGCAAGCGTTTCGACGCCGTTTTCTCACGCCGTCATTCTCGGAGTATTTCACCGGGACCAAATCTTCGGCGAGCTCGCGGTCCTGGGAGCGAACCCGCGCCGCAACGCAACGGTCGTAGCGTTGGAGCCAGGAGAGACTATGTCGGTCGAGGCGTCGGCGTTCAACGAATGGCGAGAGTCTCGTCCCTACGTCGACCGTCTTCTTGTGAAGGCACTGGCGTCGAGAATCAGCGACATGTCCGAACAGGTGGTCGAGGCACTTTTTCTCCCCGTCGGCGTGCGTGTTGCTCGTAGGCTGCTCCTCCTTGACGAGGCAGTCGCACCGACTGGAGTCGGCGCGTGGGTGCGCATCCGGCAGGAAGAGTTAGCTTCGTTCTGCGGCGCGAGCAGGCCAGCCGTGAACCGCGCGCTCAGCGACCTCGCTCGGAGCGGGCTTGTCGAGCGCGGTCGGGGCCGGCTTCGTGTGCTGAGTCGGGCGCCGCTTGCCAAGTATGCCGGAATCGCCTGACGCCTCGTGGCAAACGGGTTGCCGATCGCGATCGATCGTTTCGGGCTGCCGTTCGCCAGGGCGTCATACGCTCCCGGCACCCTCGCTGACGACGGTGCCCCTGCCGGCCAAGGTACGCAGGCGGTCGCCACGTCAGCTCAGACCGCGAGCCACACGCCGGGTCCGACCTCGGCCACCTCGCCGCGTCGCACGAACCGTTCGAGGTGGAGCGTCGCCGTTCGTCGCTCGACG
>JAYUAK010000217.1:0-1773 GCA_043741335.1 Actinomycetota bacterium | reverse complement strand
TGACCTCACTGTTCGCCGGGTCGCCAGCTGCCCTCACCGTCATCTCGACTCCCTCGGCGTCTCGTCGCGTGAACAAGGTCCGCAGGGTGACGAGCGCTTCAGCGGTCACGTCGTTGGAGAGTGGGTGCTGGCGGAGTCGTCGCATGCCATCGGCGAGTCGGTCCGTGGGTACGGCTTGGAACAGCCGGTACAAGTCGAGGGCGTCCTTGTCGCGTACGCGGTCCTGTGCGCCGACGCGTTCGCCGATCTTGTGAAGCTTGGCGACGATCAGCGCGGCTGGGCCAGCGATCCAGATCTCTCGTGCGCGATTGTCGGACGGGTCGAGAGCAACGACGGTGCTGCGTTCGCGATCGACAAGTGTCGCCTCGAGCCCTTTCGCTCGTCGTGCGGCGCGCTTGCCGTGCGCGCCAAGGCGGGCCCCTCGTGTGCCGGGGCCGGCGAGCGCGTCGGGCACCATCACGTCGAGGTAGATGCCGTCGGGGCTCAACCATCCGCCGGGATGCACTCTGGGTGTGAACCCGCTGGCGGTCAGCGCGTCACCGATCAGCGGCGAGTCGGCAAGGTCGCCCGGTGCAATCACGAGGTCGGCGTCGGTGGTGTACTCGGCGACAGCCAGGTCGGTGTCGGCGGTGTGGAGATAGACGGCCTGCGCGCCGACGAGCACGATCGCGTCGAGGTGACGTTCCAAGGCGTCGAGGGCGTCGAGCAGTGTGCAGCGTGCCCGGACGTAGAGGGGGTCAGGCGCGCCAGACACGCTCGTTGTCCTTCATCCAGGCGAGCAGTTCTTCTCCCTCAGCTGGCATCCGGCCCGAGCCTGTGAGGAGGTCGGCGACGATCTGAGTGGGCGCGGTGAGCGTGAGCCCGTCGATCTTGGTTGTTCGGTCGTAGACGACCGGGTCGAAGGGTTCGGCGATCAGCACGTTGGTCCCGCTGTCGACTTCGCGAAGCTCGAGTTGCCTGACGGCTGTCTCGATGTCGTCGACGTAGAGCATGCCGAGCCGTGCTGGCGCGATCGGGGAGAAGGACTGGGCACCGAGTGAACCGGTGAGCGCGTAACGCCACTTGACGGTGGCAAGCTTCGACGTGAGGTCACCGAGCCCACGTGGCGCGAGGAAAGCGGTCGTCTGGTTCGACGTTGCGAACTCGTAGTCGTTGCTCCAGCGGCGCAGGCAGCCATCCCAGTCGACGTCGTTGACGCGCCCGCGCGCATCACGCGTCAACAGTGCGTCGCGGGCGAGTAGGTCGATCACCCTGGCAAGCGTGGCAGGCGAGAGGTTGGCGCGGCCAGCGAGTTCTCGCACGCCGAAAGGCGGGCGGAAGTCAACGACGGCGCGCAGTGCCCTTCCGGCGCCACGGCCGCGCAGCGACTTGAGTGGCTGGTCGTCGGGCCAGGGGTCTTTGTCGGCTCCGTTGGTGAGGATGTACAGCGCTGGCCTGTCTGACTGCAGCCGAATGTTGCCGGTGCTGTCGATGTAGCTGACACCACGGCTGGCGATCAGCTCACGGGTTCGCTCGCTGAGGTACGGGGCGATGATCGCGAGGTCGACCGGCTTCGCTCCGCGTAGCGAGGTCGTGGTTTCCAGACCCATGGTGTCGAGGAGCTCGCCGGCCTCCATTGGGTTGAGTGATCGCTTGGTGACGATGCCGAACTCGCTTGTATCGCCGTCGGATGTTCGGATGCGAAGCGAGACACTCCGCGAGCCGGTGGAGCGGCCTGGGGCCTGGACGAACTTCGCCGTCCATCCCGACGGCATCGAACGCGCGACGATCTGC
>JAYUAK010000216.1:0-10279 GCA_043741335.1 Actinomycetota bacterium | reverse complement strand
GGTCTCCCGAGTGCAGCTTCTCCATGTTGTTCTTGAAGCGACGGCTCCAGTTGGCGGCCATCGAGGATTCTTCCTCAGTAAGCACCTTCAGGACCTTCTTGACCTCGTTCTTGCTGACTACCTGCCGGAGCCCGACCTGCTCGGTCGAGTCGACGGGAATCAGGAGCGTGAGATCGCCGTAGGCAACCCGCAGAACCAGGTAGGTCCGCTTCTCGCCCAGGAACTCTTTCTCTCGGAGCTCTTGGATGACCGCTGCTCCATGTTCAGGGTGAACAACCGTGTCGCCTTTTTGGAACAACAGGACCCCCTTGGAGGAAGCGGTTCGCGGGTTAACTAGTCAGAAGATAGCACGCCTCGGCCATCTAGCGCAACCCAAACCTGCAGGTCAGAAGCCCTTTGGAGGGGATCGAGGGCTCGAAGGACCTAGGCCTTTCGATGCTCATCTGTGCCGGGGCAGGGTCCCAAGCGCCCAACCGAGTGCCTGGCGAACATGTCCGACGGGCATGACCCGGATCCCCTTCATTTCTGGGGTCGATCCCTCTGCCGCGTACACGACCGAGCATCCGGCGGCACGGGCCGCGGACAATCGCTGCGCCATGGAGGGCGCCGCTCGGACCGCACCGGTGAGCGCCACCTCTCCGACGAACGCAGAGCCTGCCGGAGGGGCAACGCCGGTGGCCGCGGACGCAAGTGCCGCGGCGATCGCCAGGTCGCACGCCGGATCGTCCAGACGGACGCCGCCCGACGAGGCTCCGAACAGCTCCGATCGACCGAGCGGCACGCCCGCACCACGATCGAGGACCGCCGCGACCAGCTGGAACCGGCGGAGGTCAAGTCCGGTGGCCTGACGCCGAGCGGGGCCGTCGGTCGGCCCGACCAGTGCCTGGACCTCGACCGCGAGCGCCCGCCGGCCGGCTTGCGGAAGCGCGATGGCCGCCCCCGGTGTCGGCGAACCCGACACGAGCAGATCCGTAGGATCGATCTCAACAAGACCTTGGGGGCCCATTTCGAACCAGGCGGTCTCTCCTTCGGCCCCGAACCGATTCTTGCCGCCCGAGAGCACACGGAGCCCCGATCGGGGGTCGCCGTCGAAGGTGAGCACGACGTCGACGGCGTGCTCCAGCGTTCTCGGGCCGGCCAGATCGCCGTCCTTGGTCACATGACCGGTGAGCAGCATCGCAATGCCGGCCTCCTTCGCCAGGCCCACCAGGGCGTCGGTGCACATGCGAACCTGCGACGGGCCACCGGGCATCTGGCTCCCGGTCATATCGCGGAGGGTCTGGATGGAATCCACCGCCAGCAGGAACGGATGGGCGTCACGCGCCAACTCGAGCACGGCGGCCAGGTCGCGTCCCGGTGCGAACGAGATGGCGTCTCCGGAAACCCCCAGCCGACGGGCACGTGCCGCGACCTGCGCGTGCGACTCCTCCCCGGAGACGACCACGCAGCGGTGACCGGACCCCGACAGGTGCGCCAAGATGTGGAGGAGCAACGTGGACTTGCCGATGCCGGGCTCCCCTGCGAGCAGAGCGACCGACGCAGGAACGACGCCGCCCCCGAGCACGCGATCGATGCCGGCGAACCCGGTGCAGACGCGCTGCTCGTCGTCGGGGGCCGCGGCGAGTGTTGCGAGCGGAGCAGACGTGCCGAACCGAGACGACGTGCCGTTGGCACCTCGAAGCTCCTCGATCGTGCCCCATGAACCGCACCCCGGGCAACGTCCGAGCCACTGCGACACCTGCTGACGGCAGCTGTTGCACGCGAGGACGGTTCTGACCTTCGCCACGGATCGACCCTAGCGACAAGGTCTGACATCGCTTGCCACGCGTCGACTCGGCGCCTATCCTCGCTGGGCGGGTGCACATCGCACACCGGCACCACAAGGCTCGGAAGGAGGGATGAGGTATGGCCGCGATCTCGTCGATCGAAAACGCCCGAACGCCGCATCCCTCCGTTTCCGCGTAGCCGCAGCCGCACGCACAACAAGGCTCACCGCTCGCGACTCCTCGGGACGTGGCGTTCTTCCGTTCGTCCACATCACGAGGAGGATTTACCTTGCAGGACAACGTATCCGAGCACTTCATGGATGAAGGGCTCATCACCGAGATCATCAGACCGATCAAGAGCGGCAAAGAAGCATCCGTCTACCTGTGTCTCGCGAATCCGAGCACGACCGGCGAACGACTGGTCGCGCTGAAGGTGTTCCACCCGCTCAACCGTCGCGACTTCCGCGACGACGCGCTTTACCGCGACGGGGAGTGGATCAAGGAGCGGCGGATCCGCGTCGCCCTCGAGAAGAAGACGAAGTTCGGCCGAGAGGTGCAGGGCGGCATCTGGGTGGACCGCGAGTGGGAGACACTCAAGGCGCTCTCGAGCGCCGGCGTCCCCGTGCCGCGGCCCATCGAGCGTACCGAGGACGCGATCCTCATGACGTACATCGGCGACGAGGACGACGCCGCACCGCAGCTCCGCTCCTATTCACCCGACCCGGACGAAGCTGAGGACTTGTTCGCGCAGCTCGTGAAGGCGATCGAGCTGATGCTCTTCCACAACGTCGTCCACGGCGACCTCTCCGCGTACAACGTCCTCGTGTGGGAAGGAAAGATCACGGTCATCGATCTGCCGCAGGCGGTCGATCCCCGAAAGAACCAGCACGCACTGGCATTCCTGGAACGCGATGTCGGCCGGATCTGCGACCACTTCGCGCGGCATGGCGTGTCGTCGTCAGCTCATAGTCTTGCCGGCGACCTGTGGACGAGCTGGACGTTCGCCGACCTCGTGCCCGAGGAGCTCCGAGGCCTCACCATGTGATGCCGTAGTCGATCAGCCCAAGTTCGGATCGTGTACGGGCGCGGGAACGAAGCTCGTGATCTGTTCGGTCGAATCGCTCCCCACCGTGACGCCCGCGCTCTCCACGATCGTGATCCCGGTCATGCCGTCGGCGGCGAAGTCGTCTCGCTCCGCGAGCAGCTGCTCGGACGCCGGATCGAACCACCACTGGTGGAGCGTCTCTTCGGTCGTCACGGAGAGCCGGATCGCCGGACGGCTCACCGGATCGACGGAGTCATAGGTGACTTCCACGCCTTCCAATCCGGCCGCCACCTGGAACAGCGCGGCGCGGAGCTCGGGAGAGGTGTTCACGTCGTTGAGGAGCTCGCCGATCGCTCGGATCAATCCCGCAGTCAGATGGTCGCTCTGTCCCGGTCCTGGAGTGAATTGGTCCATCGGCTCGGGAGAGGCGCCGTTCGGCGACGTTCGCTCGATCATCTGATCCAACAAACGGGCGGGATCGGTGGACAGATACGCGACGGGACCGGTGTCCTGGGGGATCTCCCCGGGACCATACGTGGTGCCGTCGCCTGGGCCATCCTGGATCCGACCTGAGTCGTCGGTCGACCACCACGTCGCCATCGTCTTGCTCACCTGCACCCCGTCGGGGGGGTAGTTCGTGATCCTTCGGTACGAGTACTGGCCTGCCGCGAGAGACAGGTCAACGGAGGGACCGAGAACGATGGTCGACACGCCGCGATCGCCGCCGCCGTTCGCGGCTGACGTGCCCGGAGCTCCCCGCTCCTGCGCCACGGCGAAGACGCCGCCGATGAGGGCGACCGTGATCGCCAGCGAGAGCGTGATCGCGCTGACGCGCTTGCGCCGAACCATGCGCTCGCGTCGAGTCGCCAGTTTCTCCATATCGAGCGACGAACGAGGGGCGCGCTCACTGGCTCGACGGAGGTCGTCTCTGAGATCGTTCATCGTTCTCCCATCCCTTCCTTCAACGTGGTTCGAGCCCGGGCCGCAAGCACACGTACCGTCGAAGCGCGGACGCCGAGCGCCTTTCCTGCCGCATCCGATGTCAGTCCCAGGAGATCGACGAGAACGATCGCCGCGCGCTGCCGTGGCGTGAGATGCGCCAGCACGCGAACGACGGCGTCTCGCTCTTCGATCGCCCGCATGTCGTCCTCAGGCGGCACGGCGTGCACGACCTTCCGCACGGCCAGGGCGGCCCGGCGTCCACGGCTTCGCCACAGGTTCATGGCGGTCCGGTACAGATATCCGGTGGGATCGGCCATCTCGCTGACGTCCGCCCAGCGCTCCCACACCTTCAAGAACGCGTCTTGCACGATCTCCTCGGCCTCATGCCGGTTGCGAGTCACGAGCCAGATCGCGCTGTACAAGCCGTCCCGCTCCCCGGGGAAGAACTCCTCGAAGATCAGGGGCATGGGCTCCTGCTCGATGACGCTCGCGACTACGGTGAGCTGTTCCATCTGATGCCGCAAGAACGTTCGGGACACGCCGTAGTGTTTACAACTTGCGCCGTGATGTTGTCGAAACCCGCTGTGGGCGGCGCAACTCCAGCCCTTGAGGTTCCGGTTTCCGAGCTGGCGATCCTGGCCGTGCTGGTGCTGGGAGCCACTGCGCTCTCGTCTGTTGCCGCAGCGTTCGTGATCGGTCGCCTCAAACCGACGGAGCTGCTCCGCGACGAGTAGCTTGGGCTATTCGGTGGAGCCGGCGAGCTCGACCGGGGGTGTGTCGGGCGGCACGATCGATCCGCCTTCGAACACGATCTCGCCGTCCAGCACGTCGACGATGATGGTCTGACCGGCGCGGAACTCCTTCCACAGGAGCTTCTCGGAAAGCGGGTCTTCGACCAGGCGTTGGATCGTCCGGCGCAGCGGTCGCGCGCCGAGCGAGGGATCGAAGCCTTCCATGGCGAGGAGCGTCTTGGCGGCGTCGCTCATCTCGATGTCGATGTCCTTGGCCTTCAGCTGTTCGCGCACCCGCGTCATCAGCAGGTCGACGATGTTCTTCACGTCATCCTGCGTCAGCGAACGGAAGACGATGACCTCGTCGATCCGGTTCAGGAACTCAGGCCGGAAGCTCTTCTTCAGCTCCTCGGTCACGCGGTCGCGCATCCTCTCGTAAGTGACCTCTTCGTTGCCCGCCGACGCGAACCCGATGCCAGGACCCTTCTGGATGTCCCGCGTACCCAAGTTCGACGTCATGATGATGATCGTGTTCTTGAAGTCCACCTTGCGGCCCTGCGAGTCGGTCAGGTGGCCGTCCTCGAGGATCTGCAGCAGGGTATTGAACACGTCGGGGTGAGCCTTCTCGATCTCGTCGAACAGGACCACGCTGAACGGCTTGCGCCGCACGGCTTCCGTGAGTTGACCGCCCTCCTCGTACCCGACGTAGCCGGGGGGCGAGCCGATCAACCGGGAGACCGTGTGCTTCTCCATGTACTCGGACATGTCGAGTTGGATGAGCATGTCCTCATCGCCGAACAGGAACTCCGCAAGCGCCCTCGACAGCTCGGTCTTCCCGACGCCCGAGGGCCCCAGGAAGATGAACGAACCGGAGGGACGGCGCGGGTCCTTGAGACCCGAGCGAGTCCGACGGATGGCACGCGACACGGCGGAGATGGCCTCGTTCTGGGTCACGATCCGCTTGTGCAGCTCGTCTTCCATGCGGAGGAGCTTCGCGGTCTCCTCTTCGGTGAGCTTGAAGACGGGGATGCCGGTCCAGATCGACAGGACCTCGGCGATCTCTTCTTCGTCGACCTCGGACAGGATGTCCATCTCGCCGGACTTCCATTCCTGCTCGCGGCGCGCACGCTCTTCCTGGAACTGACGCTCGTCGTCGCGCAGCGAAGCCGCGCGCTCGAAATCCTGACCGTCGATCGCGGATTCCTTCTTCAGGCGAACCTCGGCGATCTTCTCGTCGATCTCGCGCACGTCCGGCGGCGCGGTCATCCGGCGGATCCGCATCCGGCTGCCGGCCTCGTCGATGAGGTCGATGGCCTTGTCGGGCAGGAACCGGTCGCTGATGTAGCGATCGGCGAGGTTCGCGGCCGCGACCAGCGCGTCGTCGGTGAAGTTCACCCGGTGGTGCGCCTCGTAGCGATCTCTAAGACCCTTCAGGATCTCGATCGTGTGCGGAACGGTCGGCTCGTTCACAGTGATGGGCTGGAACCGGCGCTCGAGCGCCGCGTCCTTCTCGAGGTGCTTGCGGTACTCGTCGCGCGTGGTGGCACCGATCGTCTGGAGCTCGCCGCGGGCGAGCATCGGCTTCAGGATGCTCGCGGCGTCGATGGCTCCCTCGGCTGCACCGGCGCCGACGAGCGTGTGCAGCTCGTCGATGAACAAGATGATGTCGCCGCGGGTCTTGATCTCCTTCAGCACCTTCTTCAGGCGCTCCTCGAAGTCGCCGCGGTAGCGCGAACCGGCAACGAGCGCGCCGAGGTCAAGCGTGTAGATCTGCTTGCCCTTGAGCGTCTCGGGCACTTCGCCGCGAACGATGTCCTGGGAAAGACCTTCGACGACCGCGGTCTTGCCGACGCCGGGCTCCCCGATCAGCACCGGGTTGTTCTTCGTCCGGCGCGAAAGGACCTGCATGACGCGCTCGATCTCCTGCTCGCGGCCGATGACGGGGTCGAGCTTCCCGTCCCGTGCGAGCTGGGTGAGGTTGCGGCCGAACTGATCCAAGACCATGGAGCCCTGGGGCCCACCCTCGCCGGAGCCGGCGGGCGTTTGCTCCCCCTTGCCTCCGGTGTAGCCCGAGAGCAATTGGATGACGGTCTGGCGAACCCGATTGAGATCGGCGCCCAGCTTCTGGAGCACCTGAGCGGCGACGCCCTCTCCTTCGCGGATGAGACCCAACAGGATGTGCTCGGTGCCGATGTAGTTGTGTCCGAGCTGCAACGCTTCGCGCAACGAGAGCTCGAGAACCTTCTTGGCCCGGGGGGTGAACGGGATGTGCCCGGTGGGAGCCGCCTGGCCTTGCCCGATGATCTCCTCGACCTGCTGACGGACCGCTTCGAGCGAGATGTTCAGCGACTCGAGCGCCTTGGCGGCTACGCCTTCGCCCTCGTGGATCAGCCCGAGCAAGATGTGCTCGGTACCGATGTAGTTGTGGTTGAGCATCCTCGCCTCTTCTTGGGCGAGGACCACCACTCGTCTGGCGCGGTCCGTGAAGCGTTCGAACATGTCAGCGTCCTCCGGGCAACGACCCGCATGTTCCCCAACCTCCGGGATCCACGGACCACGTCCTACCCCTGAGGCGCATTGAGCGCCGTACCCGACGAACGGTCACGGCGCCCGCTGAGGGAAAGTATACCCGTGCCCCCCGATAAGCTTTGAACGGCATCGCGTCTTTCCCTTCATGGTCAAGTCTCGCCTCTTACCTCTTCGGACGTTCCCCGCTCGAGGATTAGGACATCGGCCGGCGGATACGAGAGTCACCCCTTGGTACTACAGGAAGTCCTCCCGTTGGTCCGTTGTGCGCCACGCCTGCTGCGTGCCACGATCGAAGGACCTTCCCCACTCACGGCGGTTCCCCCCGCCGCCGCTTTCGATGTGCGAGGAGGTCCCGCGTGCGAGTGTTGGTCGTGGATGATCACCCAGGATTTCGTCAGGCGCTGACGAGTGCGCTCGAGATGGTGGACGAGATCGAGGTCGCCGGCGAAGCGGGAGGAGGCGTCGACGCCTGCCGAGAAGCCGCCGAAATCTCTCCCGACGTGGTGCTGATGGATCTGTCCATGCCGGACTTGTCGGGGTTCGACGCGATGGAACGGATCCACGAACGGGATCCCCGACTCCCCGTGGTCATCCTGACCGCCAACGCCGATCCGGACGTCGAGGCCGAGGCGTGGCGATCCGGAGCCTCCGGCTTCGTGGCGAAAGGAACGACGCTCGATGACATCGTGATCGTGCTCCAAGAGGCCGCCGAGCAGCCGTCCTGATCGCTGACGGCGAGAGCATCGCCGACAGTCAGAAGCTTGGCATTATTGCGAGATCGACTGCTCGACCGCACGCAGGCGACGACAGAGCCCGATCAACAACTTGCGAGCCAGCTCCGGGAACTGGTCGAGCAGCGCGTTGAAGTCCCACGAAGTCAGCGAAACTGTCTTCAGGTCGCTCTTTGCCGCCACGGTTGCCGAACGAGGACCGCCGTCCAGGAGCGACATCTCGCCGAAGTAGGAACCCGGCCCGAGCGTCGCGTGGTTCGTGCCGTCAACCGAGACCGAGGCCTCGCCCTCGACGATCATGTGGAACCCGACGCCGGACTCGCCCTGCTTCGCGATCTCCTTTCCAGCCGGGAACTCGACCTCCTTGGCGATCGCGGCGACCCGCTGCAACTCCTTGTCACCGAACTCGCTGAACAACGGTACCGACCGGATCTTCTCGAACGCTCCCTGCTGGTCCATCGCGTCCCTCTCCTCCTGCTCCCGTCCCCGGCTTCTCTGTGGCCCAAGGCGTTCGCGCGGCCAAGTATAGGCCGCACCCCTTGCACAGGAATACGGACCTAGGGGCCCTCCGGCCGGTGGTGCGGGAACAGGATCAAATCGCGGAGCGAGGGGGCGTCCGTGAGCACCATGAGCAGGCGGTCGATCCCGATCCCGATGCCGCCCGCGGGAGGCATGCCGTGCTCGAGCGCGGTCATGAAGTCCTCGTCGAGCGGGTGCGCCTCTTCGTCGCCGGCCGCGCGCTGGGCCATCTGTTCCTCGAACTTCGCCCGCTGCTCGATCGGATCGGTGAGCTCCGAGAACGCCGTTCCGAGCTCGATCCCTCCGACGACGACGTCGAAATGCTCCGTCAACGCCGGGTCGGTTCGATGCGGTCGCGCCAGAGGCGAGACTTCGCGAGGGAAGTCGCACACGAATGTCGGCTCGAAGAGCGTGTGCTCCACGAGCTTCTCGAAGAGCTCGAGGGCGAGCTTGCCTGCACCCCATGCCGGATCCACCGAGACGTGGAGACGCTCCGCGATGCTTCCCAGGTCGGAGCGATCGAGCGTGATCTCCTCTCCGGTGGCCTCCGACACCGACCCCAGCACGGTCACGCGGCGGAACGGCGGCGCCAGGTCGAGCGGTCGTTCCCGGAAGGTGAGGGCGAGCGAACCGTGAAGCGCTTGCGCGCAGGCTCGGATGAGATCCTCGGCGATCCGCATCATCGTCTCGTAGTCGCCATAGGCCTCGTACAGCTCCAGCATCGTGAACTCCGGGTTGTGCTCCCGATCGATGCCCTCGTTGCGGAAGTTCCGACCCATCTCGTAGATCCGCTCGAGGCCCCCGACCAACACTCGCTTCAGATAGAGCTCCAACGAGATCCGGAGCTTCAGATCGGTGTCCAACGCGTTGTGATGCGTCGTGAACGGCTGGGCGAGCGCGCCGCCGGCGATCGACTGCAAGATGGGTGTCTCGACCTCGGTGTACCCGCGACCGTCGAGCTCGTTACGGATCGTGCGCAGCACGGTGGCGCGCGCCGCGACGTATGCGCGCGGCGCGGGATCCGTGATGAGGTGCAGGTAGCGGCGGCGCTGCTGGAGGTCGGGATCCTGCAGACCGTGCCATTTCTCCGGCAGCGGACGCAACGCCTTCGTGAGCATGGTGAGGTTGTCGACCTTCAGTGAGAGCTCGCCGCGCCTGGTGCGCACGACGTGACCGGTTGCGCCGACGATGTCACCCAGGTCGATCTCGTCGAGGAGCCCGTAGCCGTCGGCACCGAGCGTCGCCTCTTCGCAGAAGAGCTGGAGATCGCCCGAGCGATCCCGGATCACCAGGAACGTGAGCTTGCCATGCCTTCGCGCCAGCACGACGCGCCCGGCCACGGACGCGCGTCGATCCGACTCTTCCTCCGGATCGAGCCGGCCTTCGAACTCGGCCAACAGATCGGCCGCGTGTGTGTCGATGTCGAACATCAGCGCGAACGGCTCGATGCCGCCTTCGCGAAGCCGCTGCATCGACTCGCGGCGCGCGCGGAGAACTTCGGCCTCGCGCGGAAGACCGCCGTCGGACTCGATCTCAGTCATCGGCGGTCACGACGTTCTTCTCGAAGACCAGGCGGAGTCCCTCCAGCGTGAGCCATGGTTCGTGATGATCGATCGTGTGACAGTGCGGGATCACGACGGGCGCGAGGCCGCCGGTCGCGATGACGGTCGCCGAGCCGAGCTCGGCGCGGATCCGTTGGACGATCGCGTCGACCTCACCGGCCGTGCCGTAGATCAATCCGGACTGGATGCACTCCACCGTGCTCTTGCCGATCACCGACGCCGGCGCGGTCAGCTCGACGCGCGTGAGACGTGCGGTGCGTGAGAACAGGCTCGCCGCCGATGCCTGCATGCCGGGCGCGATCACTCCGCCGAGGAACTCGCCCTTGTCCGAGATCACGTCGAAGTTCGTGGCGGTGCCGAAGTCGACGACGATCGCGGGACCGCCGAACCGCGAGAACGCAGCGAGTGCGTTGACGACCCGATCGGCGCCGACCTCGCGAGGATTGTCCGTGAG
>JAYUAK010000215.1:0-4441 GCA_043741335.1 Actinomycetota bacterium | reverse complement strand
CGGCGCCTAACGCCGAGTCCCGGACGGCGCGCCGTTCGACCTCGGTGATCCCCGAGGGGACGCACACGATGACGCGCGGCTTGATCTTGAACATCCGGGTCTTGATGATGAGCTCCAGGAAGTAGCGGAGCATCTTCTCGGTGACGTCGAAATCCGCGATGACGCCGTCCTTCAGCGGTCGTACCGCCTGGATGTGGCTCGGTGTGCGGCCGATCATGCGCTTGGCTTCGGCGCCGACGGCGAGTATGGCTCCGCTAAGGGTGTTGATCGCCACCACGGAGGGCTCGTTCAGGACGACGCCACGACCACGCACATACACGAGCGTGTTCGCCGTCCCGAGGTCGACCGCCATGTCGCGACCAAGGAACCCGAGCACTCCCTCCGTCCCCTGCTGGCGAGACGTGGGAGAAGAAGATCGTTGGAGACCATCGGCCATGGGCTCAGCGGCCATTCAACAGGAGTGGCTCGCTCGTGGCAACCTGTACAGATGGACAACACCGACAAGACCTCCGCAGTCGTGTTCCCCGGGCAGGGCTCGCAGTTTCGGGGGATGGCCGATCCGTGGACGCTTCATACGGCTGGGAACGCCATCTTGGATGAGGCATCGACGGCCATCGGCGCCGACATCGTTGCCGGCTGCCACGACGACGCGCTGCTCGCGACGACCGAGTTCGTGCAGCCGGCGCTCCTCGCGTGCGCCGTCTCGGCATTCCGCGTCCTGGAGGCCGAGGGGATGGCATTCGTTGGCGCGGCCGGGCACTCGCTCGGCGAGTTCGCGGCGCTGGTCGCAGCCGACGTGATCGGGCTCGGCGACGCGCTCGATGTCGTCGTGATCCGTGGCCGGGCGATGCAACGGGCGGGAGAGGAGCGGCCGGGAACCATGTGCGCGCTGTTGGGCGTGGACGCAACGCAAGCGACGACTCTTTGCGAAGAGGCGCGAGGCGACGACGTCCTCGTCGTCGCGAACGAGAACTCTCCCGTGCAGGTCGTGATCTCGGGATCGGTGTCCGCGATCGAGCGAGTCGAGGCGATGGCCGCGGAACGAAAGATCCGCACCGTCCGGCTGAAGGTTGCAGGCGCGTTCCATTCCCCGTTGATGGAACCGGCCGTCGCACCGATCGTCGACCGCCTGGCGTCCGTCGAGTTCAGATCGCCTCGGTTCCCCATCGCCGAAAACGTCGCCGGCGCGTTGGTTGACGATCCCGCCGAGCTGCGAGCACTCGTCGGCCGTCACGTGATATCGCCCGTTCGATGGGAGTCCTGTCTGCAGGCTCTCGCGCGCGCCGGCGCGAACGTGTTCGTCGAGGCCGGACCGGGCGACGTGCTGACGAAGCTCGCCAAGCGCGCGGTGCCCGGCGCGACCGCCGTCCCCGTCGGATCTCCCGCAGATGCGAAGGCGCTGGTCGAACCCTGATCGAACACCGCTCGTAACGTTGGGCGGAGCGAACTCCGGGTGAGTCCGCAACCTGCGATGTTCTGCCGGGCACGCTATCCTCGGCCTCGTGACCCGACATGCCACCATCGCCAGCGTCGGCTCGTTCCTGCCCGACGGCCGTACCCCGAATGCGTACTTCGAATCGTTGGTCGACACGAGCGACGAATGGATCGTCGAGCGCACCGGGATCCGGGCGCGGAACTTCGCACCCGAGGGCATGGTCACATCGGATCTTGCCGTCGAGGCCGCGAGGGCAGCGCTGGACGTGGCGGGCATCTCCGCCGAACACGTCGACCTGATCGTCTGCGCGACCTTCTCCGGTGACATGCCGATCCCGTCGACCGCCGTTTGGATCCAGCGCAAGCTGGGCATGACGTGTCCGGCGTTCGATGTGAACGCGGCCTGCGCGGGCTTTTCGTACGCGATGTCGACGGCGACCGCCTTCGTGGAGTCGGGAGCGGCCGATACGGTCCTCGTCATCGGCGCGGAGGTGCTCTCGCGGTTCCTGGACATGACCGACCGCACGACGTGCATCTTGTTCGGCGATGGCGCGGGTGCGCTGGTGCTGCGAGCGGGCGACGCGCCGGGAGTCATCAATTCGGTCCTGGGCGCCGACGGGACCACGACCGATGTCCTGTTCATCCCGGCCGGCGGATCGGCGTTGCCGTCCTCGGCCGAGACCGTGTCGGCGCGGGACCATTCGCTCCGCATGCCGGGCGGCCGCGAGGTCTTCAAACGCGCGGTCGTCGAGATGGCAGGAGCCTGTCGTCAGCTCCTGGAGAAGTCCGGTTACACCGCCGACGACGTGAACCTCCTCATCCCCCACCAAGCGAACGCGCGGATCATGCTCGCGGTCGCGGAGCGATTGGGCATCACCGGCGAGCGCGCGGTGGTCGACGTGGAAGAGGTCGGAAACACCTCGGCGGCCTCGATCCCGATCGCGCTCGACCGGGCCTGGCGCTCGGGGCGCGTGCACGATGGCGATCTCGTCTTGTTGACGTCGTTCGGAGCGGGTCTCGCCTGGGGCGCGAACCTGGTCCGCTGGACCATGCCGGAGCCAACGTGACCCGCCACGTCGCCGTCGTCACCGGTGGTTCCCGCGGGCTCGGGCGTGCCTGTGGGATCGCGCTCGCGGAAGCCGGCTGGACCGTGGCGATCGGTTACCGCTCGAACGAGACCGACGCGAAGGAGACCGTTGCGGCACTCGAGGCCGCGGGAAGACCGGGCCTGGCCGTCTATCTCGACATCACCGACGAAGCGAGTGTGGTCGAAGCGTTCCGTCGCGTGAGCGACGAAGTCGGCGCCGTCACGGGCCTGGTCAACAACGCGGGCTTCTCCCAAGACGGCTTGCTGGTCAAGTACTCGATGGAGACCTACGACCGTGTCATGGCGACGAACGTCCGTGGATCCTTCCTGTGCACGCAGGCGGCGCTCCGCGGGATGCTCCGTGCGAAGTGGGGCCGCATCGTTAACATGTCCTCGGCTGTGGCCCTGCACGGCAACGCCGGACAGACGGTGTACGCCGCGTCGAAGACGGCGTTGATCGGCCTGACGACGTCGCTCGCCCGAGAGGTTGGCGGCAAGGGGATCACGGTGAACGCCGTCTGCCCAGGGCTCGTCGACACGGAGATGACCTCGCACCTGGACGACAAGGCGCGATCGCACTATGTCGACCAGACGCCGACCGGCCGCACCGCGACGCACGCGGAGGTCGCGGCGGTCGTTCGGTTCCTGATGTCGGACGAAGCCTCGTACGTGAACGGGGCCGTGATCCCGGTGGACGGCGGCCTCACGGCGTAGTCGGAGCAGGGGTCGGACGTCTAGGCTCCTGCGGACGGAAATCGCAAGGATCAAGGGAGGGGAACGGATGGATCGTTCGGAGATCGAGGTCCGGGTCAAGAAGGTGCTGGCCGAGCAGCTGGCGGTTGACGAGGCGCAGGTCGTCGCCGACGCTCGCTTCGCCGAGGACCTGAACGCCGACTCGCTCGACCTGGTTGAGGCCGTGCTCGCCCTCGAGGAAGAATGGAGCATCGAGATCCCCGAGGACGAGATGGAGAGCGTGAAGACGGTCGGTCAGGCCGTCGACATGGTCGTCTCGAAGCTGGGGGGTTCGTAAACGGTCGTCTCCGGAGAACGTCCGAAGGTCGTTATCACCGGCATCGGTCCGGTCACGCCGATCGGGATCGGCGTGGACGACTTCTGGCAAGGTCTCGCCAGCGGGCGCAACGGCGTCCGCACGATCACGCAGTTCCCCATCGACGATCTGCCGGTCTCCGTCGCCGGCGAGGTCGACGGGTTCGAGCCGAGTGACTTCCTGGAGGTCAAAGAGGCGCGCCGCACCGACCGCTTCACCCAGTTCGGCATCGCCGCCGCGAAGCTCGCCTGGACCGACGCGGGTGATCCCGAGGTCGTCTCTGAGCGGGGCGGTGTCGTCTTCGCCACCGGGATCGGCGGCATCAAGACCATGCTGAGTCAGTACGACGTTCTATTGGCCAAGGGTCCGGGTCGCGTTTCACCGTTCATGGTGCCCATGCTCATGGCGAACGCTCCCGCGGGACACATCGCGATGACGTTCGGATTGACGGGGGCGAACTTCGCGACGATCTCAGCATGCTCCTCCAGCAACCACGCGATCTGGGAGGCCATGCGACTGTTGCGCGAGGGAACGCTGGACTTCTGCATCGCGGGTGGGTCGGAGTCGGCGACGTTGCCGCTCACGGTGGCGGCGTTCTCCCAGATGACCGCCCTGACGAAGAACCCCGATCCAGACGTTGCCTCTCGGCCGTTCGACGCGAACCGCGACGGGTTCGTGCTCTCCGAGGGCGCCTGCGCACTCATCATGGAGACCGAGGCGCACGCGAGGGCGCGCGGCGCGCGGATCTACTGCGAGGTCGCGGGTGCGGGGGCGAGCGATGACGCGTTCCACATCACCGCGCCCGATCCGAAGGGTTCGGGCGCGACGCTCGCGATGCGATGGGCACTGGCCGATGCGGGCGCCGAGCCCGG
>JAYUAK010000214.1:0-1791 GCA_043741335.1 Actinomycetota bacterium | reverse complement strand
AGCTGCACGCCACGCTCCGCCGGCTGAATCGCGATCCCGAGATCCACGGGATCATCGTCCAGCTGCCCATGCCTCAGCACATCCACGAGCTCGAGGTGCAACAGGTCATCGATCCCGCGAAGGATGTCGACGGTCTGCATCCGTGGAACGTCGGCATGATGGTCCGCGGCGAGCCCACGTTCCCGCCCGCGACGCCGTACGGGATCGTCGAGCTGCTGCTGCGATCCGGCATCGAGCTCGAAGGAGCCGAGGTCGTGGTGGTGGGATACGGCGAGCTGGTCGGCGCGCCGCTGTCGATCATGCTGGCGCAGGACTCGATCCGCGGGAACTGCACGGTGACGTGCTGCCACGTGAAGACGCACGATCTGTCGATGCATACCCTGCGCGCAGACATCTTGGTCGCTGCCGCGGGCGTTCCCGAGATGATCACGGGCGACATGATCAAGCCAGGCTCGACCGTGATCGACGTCGGCGTCCATCGAACGGCGAAGGGCCTGGTGGGCGACGTCAGATTCGACGAAGCCGTCGAGGTCGCGGGCGCCATCACGCCGGTGCCGGGTGGTGTGGGTCCCATGACGGTCTCGATGCTTCTGGTGAACACCGTCGCGGCCGCCGAGGCCCAGGCGTTCGGGAAGTGACCGTCGGAGGCCGACTGGCCGCCATCCTGCAGGCGGGAGAGTTCTGCGTCACCGGCGAAGTGGTTCCACCACGCTCCGCCGACGGTGGAGCCGTCACCGAACACGCTCGTGAGCTGGTCGGCTACGTGGACGCCGCGAACGTAACGGACAACCCGACCGCGAGCGCGCACATGTCGGCGCTGGCGGGGGTGCAGTTCGTGGCCGCGGCGGGCGTCGAGCCCACGGTGCAGGTCACGTGTCGCGACCGGAACCGCCTGGGGATCACGGCGGATCTGCTCGGGGCGTGGGCGCTCGGCGCTCGGAACCTGCTCTGCCTGACGGGCGATCCACTGAAGATCGGCGACCATCCTGATGCGGTGGTCGTAAACGACCTGTCGTTGCTGGACGTCGTCGGGCTCGCGAAACGTATGAGGGAGGAGGGCACGACCCTCTCGGGTGCCGAGATCGCCGAGCCGCCCCGCTACTTGATCGGCGTGGCGGACATGCCGCTCGCCGATCCGTACCAGCCCGAGCGCATCGAGATCAAGCTCGACGCCGGCGCCGATGTCGTGACGACCCAGATCGCGTACGACGTCGAGGCGCTCTCCGCGTGGGCCGACCGGATGCGCCCGCGCGGTCTGTTCGAGCGCGCCAAGGTCCTCGTGGGGGTCGTGCCGCTTCGGAGCGCGAAGGCCGCCCGGTTCATGCACGAGCACCTGCCCGGGGTGGGCGTGCCGTCGTCGATGATCGCCTTGCTCGAAGAGGCGGGAGAAGACGCCGAAGAGGCCGGAGTCGGTCTGACGATCGACGTGGTGCAGGGCGTCCGAGGGATCGCCGGGGTCGCCGGTATCCATCTGATGGGGATGGGTCGCGACGACATCGTCGCTCGAGTCGTGGAGGGCGCCGGCCTGTTCCCTCGCCCCACGGGCGTCTACTAATCTGAGACAGACTAGCTGCGCTCTTCGATCGGCGCGTAGGTTCGGTCGCGCGGACCGACGTACTCCGAACCCGGGCGGATGACCTTGTTGTCCGCGTACTGCTCGCGGACGTGCGCCGTCCAGCCGGTCATGCGCGCCGCCGCGAAGATCGGCGTCATCAGGTCGGTCGGGATGCCGAGCACGTGGTAGACGCTGGCCGCGTAGAAGTCCACGTTCGGGTTCAGATCTTTCTGCGC
>JAYUAK010000213.1:0-4446 GCA_043741335.1 Actinomycetota bacterium | reverse complement strand
GTTGCGGCGAGGGCGGCCGAGCTCGGGTTCGACGGAGTGTTCTCTCCTGACCACTTGTTTCCACCGGTCTTCTATCCGCCCTCGGGTCCCGACCGTCCCGCGCTCGAGGCGTTCACCTTGCTCGCGGCCGTCTCGGCGCTGCATCCCTCCCTGCACGTCGGGACGCTGGTGGCGCGGGTGACGCTGCGCGCGCCCGGGCTCCTGGCCAAGCAAGCGGCCGCGCTGGACCATATGAGCGGCGGACGAGCCATCCTTGCGCTTGGCACCGGCGATGGCGCGTCGAAACCCGAGCACGACATGTACGGGTTCCCGTTCCCGAGCGCATCGGAGCGCGTTGAGCAGCTGGAGGAGACCGTTGGCGCACTACGTGCGCTCTTCCGAGGCGACACGTGGCCGGGCGGTCCGCACGTGCCGCCGCTCGCGGGACCGCTGCTGCCGCCAGGTGATCCGGAGATCTGGGTCGGGGGGCGGTCGCAGGCTGTTCTCGAAGTGGCGGCTCGAGTGGCCGACGCCTGGAACGGCTGGGGCCATGATGCGGACGCGTTCGCGTTGCAGGCCGAGGTGCTCCGGGGATTGGCGGGGGACCGTCCCGTTGCACCCACGTGGGGGGGCATCGCGTTGGTGGGTGAGGATGCGGACGACCTCGAACAGCTGCTCGCTGAGCGGGTCGCGAAAGGACTCTCGCTCGACGGCCTGTGGATCGGCACCGCCCAGGAGTTACGGCGGTTCGTCGCTGCGATCGGCGGGGCCGGAGCCACCTGGTTCGTCGTGTTGCCGGTCGGACCGCCCGACCGTCTCGATGTGATCGCGGCGGCGCTGGTGGCCAAATGAACAGCCAAATGAACAGCATGAGCAGCGGCGACCTCAAACGTGCGAAGCGCACCATCCGCGGCGTGGTGCGAGCCGCACGCGATGCGATGTCTGCAGACGAACGGGGGCGGGCGTCGGCTACGATCGCCGATCGGGTATTGGCGCTGGAAGAGGTCGAGCGCGCGAGCGCCGTGATGGTGTTCTGGTCGTTTGGCTCCGAGGTGGAGACGGCGCCGTTGATCAATGGCCTCCACGCACGCGGCATCCGCGTTGCGCTGCCGCGGATCGTCGAGGCCGACATGGAGCCGCGCGGATACGCCCCGGGGGACCCCGTGACCGAGACGGTGTTCGGCGCATGGGAGCCGTCGGGCGGCGAGACGCTCGATCCTTCCGCGATCGATGTCGTGGTCACTCCGGCCGTCGTCTTCGATCGTTCGGGGGGTCGCGTGGGCTATGGAGGTGGTTTCTACGATCGATTCTTCCTTCTCACCCGTCCGGACGCCGTGCGTGTAGGGGTCGGTTTTGACCTGCAGCTGGTTGACGCAAACCTTCCGAGTGGACACTTCGACTTGGGTCTCGACGCCGTCGTCACCGAATCCGAAGTCTTGCGATTCCGGCGAAACGCGTGAGGTTCGCGTGAGGGTCGCGCACCCACAACGACGCGTTCGTCGTAGGTCGTGGCGTGACGTGGAGTTCGCCTCGCTCGACTTCGAGGCGACCGGGCTCGACTTCTCGCGCGACACGATCGTGTCGTTCGGTGTGGTGCCCGTGCGGAGCGGCCGGGTCGTGCTCGGCGACGCCGTCCACCAGCTCATCGACCCCCACGTGCCGCCCTCGACTCGCTCGCAAACGATCCACGAGCTTCGTCCACAGGATCTCGCCGGGTCGCCCCGGCTTGAACAGGCACGGGAACATCTGCGAGATGCGATCGCGGGGCGCCATCTCTTGGTGTGGTTCGCCGATGTCGAGGTCAACTTCCTGTCGGCGATCTTCGGAGGAAGCATCGGATCGTGGCGACGCCGGACGATCGATGTTCGGAACCTGGCGATCGAGGCCGACGGGGCGCCCCGCTCGGCTCGAGTCCAGCTGGGCTACGGGTTGTCGTGGGCAGCCGCGCGATTGGGGGTCCCGGTCGCCAATCCGCACGATGCGCTCGACGATGCCCTCGTCACCGCTCAGGTGTTCCTGGTCCTCGCCACCCGGTTGCCCGAAACGCTGGATCCGACGGTCGCCGACCTCCTTCGCGTCGGCGGCGCCTCTGGGCGCCGGGTTGAACAACGGTTCAAACTCGGGGTATAACGCGGGGACGGCCCTGCTGGCTTGGATCCTGGCTTGGGATCTCGGCTGGTCGTTAACGGGGAGGGCAGCATGAACGAAGTGATCAAGACCGCGTTCCACGACGCCCAGGAGGTGCGCGGGGCCACGTTCGTCGAGGAGAGCGGTTGGTACTGGAGCGTTTCGTTCGGCGATCCCGACAAGGAGTACGCGGCCGTTCGGGACGGAGTCGGGATGTGGGACGTCTCGCCGCTCAACAAATGGGAGTTCCGCGGTCCGGATGCTTTGGAGGCCGCCCAGAGGGTCAACTCGAACGACATCCTCGGCCTCGACATCGGGCAGGTCCGCTACGGCGCGTTCCTGGACGAGGACGGGCTCTTGGTCGACGACGGGACCGTCTTCAAGCACGCCGATGATCATCTGTGGGTCATGACGAACGGCACGGATCGCGCGGAGTACTTCGCCGAAGCGACCAAGGGTCTCGACGTCTCGGTTGACTACATCGCGCAGGAGCTGCCGAACATGCAGATCCAAGGGCCGCGTTCGCGCGAGTTGGTGCGCAGCATCACCGAGGCCGACGTGGACTCTTTGAAGTACTTCCGATTCATCCCGGATCCCGTGGAGGTCGGGGGCGTGCCCGTGTGGCTCGCGCGGACGGGGTTCAGCGGCGAGCTCGGCTATGAGCTGTTCCTTCGGCCCGAGCACGCCGAGGACCTCTGGGCGGCCGTGGAGGCGGCCGGCGCCACGCCGTACGGGATCGAGGTGATCGAGCCCCTTCGCATCGAGACCGGGATGGTCGTCACCGACTACGACTACCAGGCGCACGAACGCTCACCGTTCGACCTGGGCATGGATCGGGTGGTGGCGCTGGACGCGCCAGGGGAGTTCATGGGCAAGGATCGGCTCCGCGAGGTCGCGGCCGATCCACCGAACCGCTTCAAGACCCTTCGGGTGGAGGGCGACACTCTGCCCGCATACGGGGCCACCGTGACGAAGGACGGCGAGGAGGTCGGCGTGCTCACGAGCCCGGCGATCAGCCCGAAGCTCGGCAACATCGGCATCGCCATCCTGCGCTCGGATGTCGCGGTAGACGGCGATCGATTGGACGTCGCGCTCGGCGACGGCTCGGTCGGCGCCACCGTGGACGTCCTGGCGGTCTACGACCCGCAGAAGCTCCGACCACGGAGCTGACACCTACTCATCGACGAACGATTCAGGGAAAGGGAAAAGCATGACCGACGAAGACCGCCGCTCACCGCTTCACGATATCCAGGTCGCCGCGGGCGCCGAGATCATCTGGGAGGACGGTTGGCCGTGGACCATGCAGTTCGGCAACGCGATGGCCGAATACGAGGCCATCCGGACCGCGACCGGCCTTTGGGACCTGTTCTCGACCGTGAAGTACGAGGTCACCGGCCCTGACGCATCGCGACTGATCCAACGACGGTTCACCAACGATCTCTCGGGGGTCGGGAAAGGGCAGGTTCGCTACGGCGCGTTCGTGAACGCCGACGGGCTGATGGTCGACGACGGCAACGTCTACAAGCATTCGGACGAGAAGCTCTGGGTGATGATCAACACCGCGGGACTTGAGGACTGGTTCCGCGAGACCGCGGATGGGCTCGATGCGACGATCGTCGGACGAACCGAGGAGCTGCCGATGATCTCGGCCACAGGTCCGACGTCGCGCGACCTGGTGCAAGGGCTCACCGATTACGACCTCTCCGCGCTCGGATACTTCCGGTTCAACCCCGAGCCGGTTCAGGTGGCCGGTGTCACTACAACCGTGCTCCGCACAGGATTCTCGGGTGAGCTCGGATTCGAGCTGGTGACCGATCCCGGCTCGATCGTCGAGCTCTGGGAGGCGTTGACTGCGGCCGGAGGCACACCCTTCGGGCTGGAGGCGATCGACATCGCGCGGATCGAGGCTGGCCTGATCATCATCGCGCTCGACTACCAGCCGGGCGAGACCTCGCCGTACGACGTTTCGCTCGACCGCTTCATCAAGGCAGGAACGGAGTGCGTGGGCTCCGACGCCCTCGGCGCCTACGGCGCGAACCCCCTCAAGCGGCTTAAGACGCTCTCGATCGAGGGCGACGCCGCTCCGGAAGCCGGGGCGACCGTGACGAAGGACGGCGAGGAGGTCGGGACCGTCACCTCGCCCGGCGTGTCGCCACGACTGGGGACGATCGCCTTGGCGATCCTTTCGACCGGCGCGGCCACCGACGGCCAGAAGGTGGACGTGGGCGGCGCGGTGGCGACGGTGTCTCCCCTCAGCCTCTTCGATCCGGACAAGCGCAAGCCGCGAGACTGAGGCGCCGTATCCTTGCCCCTGATGGATGGGGACACGCTGGTCGGGAT
>JAYUAK010000212.1:0-1793 GCA_043741335.1 Actinomycetota bacterium | reverse complement strand
AGGATCACGCCGACGACCCAGTTGAACTCCCGCGGGGGCTTGTAGGCGCCGGTGTAGAACACGCGCGCCATGTGCAGCGTCACCGAGAACACCATCAGGTGCGCGCCCCATCGGTGGAGGTTGCGGACCAGGTCGCCGAAGAACACCGTGGTCCTGATGCTCTGCATGTCGGCGTACGCGACGGCTCCGCCGATGTCGGCCATCGGTCGGTAGAAGAACATCAGGAAGATCCCCGTGACGGTCAGCAGGATGAACAGGAAGAACGACAGCCCGCCCAAGCAGAACGTGTAGGTCAGCTTCAAGCCGTGCCGCTTCACCTTCACCGGATGCAGGTGATAGAGCACGTTGTTCATGGTCGCGAGCGCGCGATCGCGGGACGTGTCCTTGTAGCCCTTCCGGAAGATCGAGCCCGGCCGGAAGATCGACTTCCAGACCTCGGTGTCTCGGAGGCGGTCGCCGACCTCGCTCGGCGACGGCGGCTTGAGCTTCACCCGGCGTACCCTCCCTCTCCCAGCTCGAGCCGTTCGTGCGACGACCTCACTCGGACTCTGCCTGCGACAGCGGAACCTCGGCCATCGCCCGCGATCCGCCGGTCGAACCCTCCGGCAGGCGCGCATAGTACAGCGTGTCGGTTGGGCAGCGGTCCACGCAGACGGAACAGCGCGTGCACGCGATGTCGTCGACCACGAAGATCGCCGACGCATTGCCGACCTCGGCGCCCACCGACTCCTCGCCCGCGCTCTGCACGATGTCGGTCGACATCATGAAGATGCAGTTCCAGGGACAGACGTCTTCGCATGCGCGACACAGGATGCAGTTGTCGGGGTCCAGCATCAGATGCTTCGGCGACTTGACCCCTTGTGTCAGCCACGCCGGGTCGACGGCTTCCACGACGTAGTCCTCGTGGATGTCGACCTCGGTCTTCGTGAACGGCATCGAGACTCCCTACCTGTACCCGCCGGTGGGACGGACGTCGCCCGACTGTCCGCGCAGCTTGCGACGCCAGTTCTGCACGATCGCCGCGCCGACGATGATCGTGATGATCGGTCCCGTCGTCAGGCCCATGGCGACGGCGTCGCGCAGCTCCTTCAGCCAGAAGCCGTTGGGTCCGGAGCCGTCCCACTTCAGCTTCTGATTGGCCCAGTACAGCCAGAAGGACGGCACCACCGACGTCGAGATCATGATGAAGAACGTGAGCCCCAAGGAGAAGACGATCGCCTTCGTCCAGGTCCATTCGAAGGTCTTGAGGAAGGTCTCCGCCCGCTCCTTCACCGAGGCGAGCCGGGACACCTTCGCGCTCTGCACCTGGCTCATGCCGGCATCGTCTCCATGGGCGGGGCGATTATAGCCATGTGACGTTTGGCCAGAACGGACGCGTTCGGTTTGTGAAGCTTTTCACGAACCATCACTATGCCGTCCGCGAACGCTCGTCGCAACCCAAGCCGCCGACCGCCGGTCCGCGACCGTACGAACCCTAGACTGGGTCCTGCTCCCGGCTCCGAGGCATCCATGATCGCCGACATCGTCCAGACCGGTCTGGCGTCCTGGTGGGCGCCGGCGCTGGCGTTCGTCGCGGGGCTGGTGTCGTTCGCATCGCCGTGCGTCTTTCCGCTCGTGCCCGGGTACATCTCGTTCGTGTCGGGGGAGCGCGTGGTGGACCGCGAGAACCGACGTCCGCTCGTGCCGATCCTGCTGTTCATCGCCGGATTCACTATCGTGTTCGCGCTGCTGGGCGCGTTCGCGCAGCGATTCGTCCCCATCTTCAAAGGTGAAGCGGGGCAGCGCATCGGGGG
>JAYUAK010000211.1:0-4450 GCA_043741335.1 Actinomycetota bacterium | reverse complement strand
GTACTCGTCGAAGTGCTCGAAGTGCGCTTCGTAGCGTCCGTAGCACTCGTGGGGGAATGACCCGAACGGCACCTCGACGACCGCGTCCACGAGGAAGTGCGGGATGGACGTCCGGTCGGGGCTCGCGGCGATCACCTTCGTGTCCACGATCTCCTCGGCGGTCACGATCACCGTCTGCGCGGCGGCGGCGATGTCCGGGTCCATGAAGGGGTAGCCCTCGATCTGCGCGTTGCCGAACCGATCCGCCCGATGGACGTGGATCAGCGCGACATCGGGGAACAGGGCCGGGATCAGGCAGAGCTGCTGGCCGGTGAAGGGGTCCGCCTGGATCCGGACGTCGTTCGTGCGGGCGAGGTCCGAGCCCAGCAGCGAGAGCGTCGGCAGGTAGGGAAGTCCCATCGCCGCGGCCCGGAACCGGAGCCCCACCGTCAGATGGCTCCACTCCTCATAGGACGCCGACCCTGCCTCGACGTACTCGCGCAGGATCTTCGAGATGCCCCACGGGATCCCGATCCCCATCCAGCTGGTGACTATCCTCGTCGCAGCGCCTCGAACGAGGAAAAGCTCGGCCTCGTAGGACGTCAGGCTGCGTGCGAGCGTGAGGTCTCGCGGGCTCCTCCGCAGGATCTCCATGAGCAACGCCATGGGCGTCCGGGAGTACAGGCAGCCCCCGACGCCGATCGCGTCGCCGTCGCGCACGAGCGCGGCCGCCTCCGGCAGCCCCACGCGCTTGTCCCGGTGCGACCGGTCCTTCTCGGCGAGCCGGGCGTGAGCCTCGCGGAAGTCGGTGATCATCCCCCGGTTCCTGCCGCCGAGAACGAGCGGGCCCAGGGAAGGATGTGTGCTGCGATCGCCGCTTCCTGCTCCGACGCGTAGTCGCAGGGGATCAGCACGATGTGCTCGACGCCCGCGTCCACATGCTCGGTCAGCTGTTCGATGCACTGCTCCGGTGTACCGCGGATCGCGCTGTCGGGTGTGGACTCGCTCCAGGGCGCCACGTCGAAATACCCCTCGATGAAGCCTCGCACCCGCCGATCGGCGGTCTCGAACGAGGAATCCACACAGATGGGCAGCTGTGCGACGTTGGTCAGCGCGCCGGGATCGCGGCCAGCCTCTTCGGCGAAGGACCCGATCTTCGCCCATGCGCGGCGGAAGCTCTCCGGCGTGTAGAAGTAGGTGAGCCATCCGTCGGAACTCGCGGCCGTCCGGCGGAGCACCTTGTCCACGTAGCCGCCGAACAGCAGCGGAGGGCGAGGGCGCTGGAGGGGCCGGGGGCTCATGACGGCTCGCGTGAAGACCATGCCGTCCGCCGACCCGTTCACTGCCTCCTCGGCCCAGAAGCGGTTCAGGATGTCGACGTTGCGCTCGAACACCGCCCCACGTTCGCGGAACGGCACGCCCACGGCCTCGAACTCACGCTCGTACCACCCGGCTGCCAGACCCAGGACCAGCCTTCCTGCGGAGATCTGATCCAGGGTCGAGGTCACCTTCGCCAGGACGACGGGGTTGCGAAGCGGCAACACGAGAACGCCCGTCCCCAGCGACACCCGCTCCGTAACCACGGAGATCGCCGCCAGCGTCGAGAGCGACTCGAGGAAGGGGAACGGCCGCTTGCTCCCGAGGAGGATGTGGTCCCAGACCCAGACGGAGTCGAACCCGGACGCCTCGGCTTGCGTCGCGTGCGCCAGCACATCTCCGATCTGCGGCACCTTCGGATGCGGGGCGAAGTTCTCCAGGGCGAGACCGAGTTTCACGCTGCGCATCCTCCCGACCGACGAACGAGGCCCGCGGAGTCGCGGGCTTGCGGAAGGCAACACCGTCGGCGAACCCGTCGGACGTCCGTTCGGCCACGATACGGGCGTGCTCGAACGGAGGTCAACGAGCAAGCTATGAGACGCAGCCACCCTATCTGATACAGACTGTGCCTATGCCGCTCCGCCTCCGAGATGTGCTGGCACTCCCCGTGGTGCAGCGTGGCCGCCCCGAGGTCGTCGCGGCGGCCGACGACCTGGACCGGTCGGTCCGTTGGGTTCACATCGCCGACATCCAGGAGATCGCGCCGCTGCTCAAGGGCGGGGAACTCCTCCTGAGCTCCGGCCTGGCGTTCACCGGAGACGAGGGAAAAGATCTCCACTACATCCGGGAGTTGGCTCGCGTCGGGGTGGCTGGTCTGCTCGTCGCGCTCGGCTGGTCGGTGTCCGAGATCCCGCAGCCGTTGATCGAGGAGGCCGACCGGCTGCATCTTCCGATCATCGTGCTCCACGTGCCCATCCCGTTCGTGGAGGTCACCGAGGAAGTGCATTCGGAAATCATCAACCGCCAGTACCTGTTGCTCCAGCGGGCCGAACAGATGGGGAGAGCCTTCACGGAACTCGTGCTGCACGGTGCGGGGATCAACCGGATCGTGGACGCGCTCGGGGCCATCGTGCACAAGCCCGTGATCGTCGAGGACGCCGCCCACCAGGTGGTGAAGTACAGCAACGACGGCCCCGGCGGCGCGGACGCGCTGGAACTGTGGGAAGCCCACTCCAGGACCGGTCACGACAACGCGGACGCCCGGATCTCGGTGAAGGTCGAAGAGGGCGACCCCGGATGCGCCTGGCTCGACATCTCGCTTCGGGAGGAGCTTTGGGGGCGGGTGCACGTGCTGCTGCCGGCGGGCGCGATCGAGGAAGTCGACAGGCTCGCCCTCGACCGCGCAGCGGTCGCCATCGCGTTGGCGCTCCTTTCCAGCCGTGACGCCGCCCAGATCAGCAACAACGCGACGGGCGACCTTATCGCCGAGATCCGCCGTGGCAACCTTGCCTCCGGCGACCAGATCCAACGGAGGGCCCGCGCACTCGGGGGCGATCTCAGCGGGAGGCGCCTGCTGACGCTGATCGTGGACGCCGACGACTTCGAGGGGTACGTCACCCGCGGTGGGCTCACGGAGCCGGGGATCCAGCGAGCCAAGCAGATGCTCCTGGAGGAGACGCGGAGAGCCTTGACCGACGCCCAGTGCACGGCGATCTCCGCGGTCGACAGCGATCAGGTCCTGGCGATCCTCGGCCTGCCTGCCGGCGGCGAGGCCGAGACCGTGCTCGAGGCCATCGGCCGGCAGCTGGCGGAGCGCATCCCCTCCGTGATGGGCGGGCTGACCGTCACCGTCGGGTCGAGCCCCGAGCGCGGGCTCGAGGGCTTGACGAGGGCGTTCGAAGAAGCCCGCGAGGCGGTTCTGTACGGCAAGAGCACGAGCACGCGCCAGCCCGTGTACCGATTCGAGGAGCTCGGGTTGCACCGGCTGATCCTCCGGCTTCTGGAGGTCGGCGAGTTGCCGCAGTTCGTCGAGTCCGAGCTGGGGCCGCTCCTCGCACACGACGCGAAGAGCAGCTTGAAGCTCCTGCCCACCCTGGATGCTTACCTCCAGCACGGCACGAACAAGTCGGCGACCGCCAAGGCTATCCATCTGGAACGGCGGTCGCTGTATCACCGCCTCAACAAGATCTCCCAGGTGCTTGACTGCGACCTCCAGGACATGGAGACCTGCACGCGGCTGTTCGTCGCGTTGAAGTCGCTCACCGTGGTCCAGCGCTCGTCGCCGAGAACCGGCCTTTCGAGGTAGCGGCTCATCGGCGGGCGCCGGTGAACAGCACGGCCACGTTCTCCTCGGACCCGATCAGGCCGGCGCGTCGTGCCTGGAGCAGTCCCGCCAACCCGGCCGAGCCGGTGGCGTCGACGTCCACGCCGGTGGACGCCATAGCCAGGGCGTTCGCCTCGACGAGGATCTCCTCGCTCACCACGTGCGCGTCCCCACCCGTTCGGAGCATGGCGCGCACGACGGCGAGCCAGTCGTAGGTCTCGTCGTCGAGGATGCCGGTTGCCAGGCTCGTCGGGGGCGTCTCCCACGGCCACATGAAGGCCGAGCGATGCGAGGCCGCGTACCGAAGCGATGCCTCGCCGGGTTGGGATTCGCGTTCGCGGAGCAGGTCCAGCGCCCGCTTCAATGGGAACACGCTGTGGGTCTGGACGGTGTGGAGCGTGGGCTCCGCGTCGATCGCCCCGAGCGCGCGCGCCTCCGCCAGGCCACCGGCGAGCGAGCTCGCCAGGGCTCCCCCGCCCACCTGCACGAACACGCGGTCCAGCGTCGCTCCGCCGGCCACGGCGGCCGAGGCGATCTCGTACCCCATCGTCAGCCCGCCCTCGACGGCAAGGCCGTTGACGTTGCCCTGACAGGTGAACGGCAATGCGCCGGCCGCGACGGCCGCGTGCAGCCGGGCGAAGGTGGGATCTCCCGGAACGCCGTCCTCACGGGGGCACACCGTCACCGACGCCCCGAGCTCGTACAAACGGGCAACCACCGCGGGCGGCGCGTTGACGGGGACGAAGACCTCCAGCGGCATCCTGCCGGCCGCGGCGACGACGGCCGCCGCGAGCGCCGCGTTCCCGCAGCTCGCGATCGCCAGTCGTGGCG
>JAYUAK010000210.1:0-4451 GCA_043741335.1 Actinomycetota bacterium | reverse complement strand
TCCCCAGCATGGTCATCAGCCCGTGGGTCAAGCCGGGCTTCATCGACAGCCAGACGTTGTCGTTCGACGCCTATCTGAAGCTCATCGAGGATCGGTTCCTGGGGGGCCTGCGTCTTGATCCGACGACCGACGGGTGGCCGGACTCACGCCCGACGGTGCGGGAGAACGTGGCGATCCTGGGTGACCTGGCGAACGACTTCGATTTTCACCAAGAGCCGATCCCGCCGTTGATCCAGGAGGCCTGGCCGCTCAGATAGGCTGGGGCGCAGCCGATATACTTTACGTGGCTGGCCCGCCTGGATTCGAACCAAGACTAACTGATCCAGAGTCAGTCGGGCTACCATTACCCCACGGGCCACCGTGTCGGGCCGAGCTCGACCCGAGCGCTCAGGATACCAACTCGCTCGTTCCGGCTCGACAACCCTTCGCGTCTAACCGGCCGACGTGGTTGACGCCGCGCCGGAAGGCATCAGGTCGGAGATATCCGTCGCCTGTGATGACGGCGGTGCCACGATCGAGAAGTGCGACCCGAAGTCGGAGAGGATCAGCGTCAGCTCGATCGACGTGCTCGCACCGTCGGACGAAGAGGGATCCTTGATGTCGACGGCGATGTGCAGCTGCTTCAGGTAGCCGTCGCCGTCCACCCAGATGTCGGCGGGAACGTTGAGGAGCCCCAGCTTCTCGAGCTCGTCCCGCGTGCTGCTGAGTGCGGACGACATCTGCGCCGGATCCGAGCCGGGCGCCAGATCGCCGAAACGGCTCAACACCTTCATGAGATCGACCGTCGCGATGTAGTGCGTCGCTTCAACGCCGTCGATCGTGCCGGAACCGGCCTGCCTCACCTGGATCGTATCCTTCATCAACGCCAACATGGCTGCGGGGTTCGCCGCGCCAGCGGCGGCGCCGAAGTTGCCGCCGGTCTGCGGAAGCTCGGACGGATCCACCTTCACCCACGGGGTCGATGCTCCGAGGAACGCCATGATCATCGGAGCCTGGATGTAGATGACCGGCCCCGCGTCACCCTGGTCCAAGATCATCTCGATCTCTCCGCCCGGGGAGCCGGGAGCGAAGGAGGGGATCTGTAGGGTGAGGTGTTCGGCGAGGGACGTGGGATCGTTCTTCTGCATCTCGTACTCCGCCGTTCCGGTGACGTGAACCGTGCGATCGGGCGTGGCGATCGTGAGATCCAGGGACATCCTCGCGGAGCCGGCATCCGTCGTCTTCTGCGACGCATCCAGGAGTTCTTGGAGGGGATCGCCGGACCCGGCCGCCGAGGAGGGCGCGTTGGCACACCCGACGAGGGTCAGGGCGAGGAGCGACAGACACGCGAAGAACTTCCGCATCCCTCTCTCCATCGTTCGGTAGGGTGCGATTCTTGAGTCGGTCGCGTCGATATCGGGTTTGACCCGTTGCGCCGCGGGGGATTACGGTGAGGGACAGGCCCGAGGACCTCGGAGGGGAGCAGCTCGATGAACAAGGGTGGCTTGGTCGCAGAGGTCTCGAAACGAACCGGTCTCAGCAAGGCGGATGTCGGTCGCGTCGTGGACGCGTCGATCGACACGATCCGCGAGACGGTGGTCAAGGGCGAGCGCGTGACGCTCGCCGACTTCGGAACGTTCGAGCGCAAACGCAGGAACCAACGTGTGGCCCGCAATCCGCGCAAGCCCGACGTCCCGATCGTCGTGCCTGCCCGGGACCTGCCGTCATTCACGCCGGGCAAGGAGTTCCGCGAGCACGTGCTGGCGAAGGGTCGACGCAAGAAGAGCTGACGGAAGCGCCAGAAGGACCGCTAGTCGATCGTCACCAACCGGAGCGACCGAGCGACCTTGCGTCCAGCCTCGTCGGTCAGGTCGAACTTCACGCGCTGCCCGATGCGCAACGTCCGCAGGCCCGCGCCTTCGAGCGATGTCGCATCGATCGCGATCTCGCTGCGGTCCTCCATCAGCAGCGAGCCGCTGCGGTTTGCGAGATCGAACTCTTTGATCGTGCCCTGCGCCACGTGATCCTCCGGTCTTCGCCTTCAGGTGCGCGTCGCGATCCGTGATCCCAGATCCATGTCCAAACAGACGTCCCTGGTCCGTCCGCGACGCTCGGATTCGAGCACGGTGAGGATATCCCCCGGGACGTCAAGGTCGAAGGCGAGCTCCGGAGATCCGACGACCGCGATCGGCAAGTCGGCCACCGCGGCGGCCTCGAGGTGCTTGCGGTAGGAGTCCGTCCCGAAGCGTGCATTGATCGCGGCGGGCGGCCGGCGGATCATCAGGTTCGTCCCGCCCTCGTCGAGGGAGGGCGCGAGCACCACGGGTCCGAGCGTATGCAGCGCCCGCGTCAACGCGCCGGCCGTGACGAGCGGCGTGTCCGGCAAGAGGACCGCGAGGGCATCGGCCATTCGCGCGGAAGCCTCCGTTTCGGCTTGGCGGATGGCGTTCGCGAGCGGTGGCTTCTCTTCCCGGATGGCGTGCGCGGAGCGGCCGAGGGCGATCTCGAGCACCACTTCGTCCGGAGAGATCACCCACGTCTCCCACCCCGCGATCGACTGCGTCGCGTCCATGACGTCCTCGAGCATCGCGAGCGTGAGCGCACCGCGCTCGAGCAGTGACAGGACAGGGGACAACCGCGATTTCGACTCGGACAGGGACTTGACGGGCAAGACGATCGCGCGCAAGGGCGCAAGACTAGCCCACCGGCGAGGTAACCTCACTCGTTCGTTCGACCCAGGAGGTCTCATCGTGTCCACCCTTGCAGTCACCTTGGCGCCCCCGCGCTCCCGCGCGGCCGCGCGCGTCATCTACCAGGTGGGGTGTGCCGTCGGGGGCAGCGCGCTCGTCGCTGGGCTCGCGCAGATCTCCTTCCGGCTGCCGTTCACGCCGGTTCCGGTCACGGGGCAGACGCTTGGCGTTCTGCTGGTCGGGGCGGCATATGGGCCAGCCCTCGGTGCCGCCACGCTGGGCCTCTACCTCTTCTGGGGACTCGTGGGGCTCCCGGTGTTCGCGCCGCAAGACAACGGGTCCCATCTCAGCGGGATCGACGTCCTGAAGACGACATCGGTGACCGCCGGCTATCTGTGGGGCTTCGTGCTCGCCGCCGGCCTGGTCGGATGGCTCTCGCGCCGTGGGTGGGATCGGAGCGTTCGGAGCTCGATCGGCGCCATGCTGCTCGGCTCGATCGTGATCTACGCGGTCGGCGTGCCGTGGCTCTACCACGCGCTGCCGACGAGCATCGGAGGCGAGCCGGTGACGCTCGACACCGCGCTCTCCTTCGGCCTCTACCCGTTCATCATCGGCGACACGCTCAAGCTGCTCGCGGCGGCGGGACTCCTCCCGATCGCGTGGCGGGCGCTCGAGCGGCTACGGCCAAGAGACAAGGAAGCGGACAAGGACGCGGACAAGGGCACGAACGTGCCGAACGAGGTGGACGCGCCCCACTAGCATGGGCGGCGAAGGAGGTCCTGCACTGGAGCCCTGGTATCACGCCGCCACACTCGTCGCGATCCCGCCGGCCAAGCTCTGGTTCACCTGGCGGTTCGAAGACCTGCAGCACATCCCGCCCACCGGACCGGCAATCGTCGCCTGCAACCATATCTCGTACCTGGACCCGATCGGGAACGCGATGGCCGTGATCAAAGCCGACCGGCGTCCGCGGTTCCTGGCCAAGCACGAGCTGTTCGAGATCCCCGTCGTCGGCTCAGCCCTTCGAGGCGCGAAGCAGATCCCGGTCGATCGGTCCACGGGCGATCTGACCCCGCTGCGTTCGGCGGAGTCGGCGCTCGCCGCCGGGGAGGTCGTCGTGATCTACCCGGAGGGAACGGTGACGAAGAACCCGGATTCGTTGCCGATGGAGGGCAAGACCGGCGTCGTGCGTCTCTCGCTTGCTTCTGGTGTCCCCGTCACCCCGATGGCGAGCTGGGGGAGTCAGGCGGTGTGGCAGAAGTCAGGGAGGGGATCGCTCAAGTTCGGCCGGCCGGTGTGGGCGAAGGTGGGACCTCCACTCGACTTCAGTGATAGGGCCGCACAAGCGAACGATCGCGAAGCCTTGCGCGAGATGACCGACCAGGTCATGGGGGCGATCACGGCGATCGTCGAGGACCTCCGCAAGCGCTACCCCAAACGCTGGGCGGACGACGGGTAGGCTTCGGGCCATGGCCGACGAAGGCAGACGGGGGTTCTCCACCCGGGCGATCCACGGAGCGAAGACCCCATGGGTCGACCAGGAGACGCCGAGCGTTCCCATCTACCAAACCTCCACCTTTCGGTTCAAGGACTCCGACGACTACGCCGACACGATCAGCTTCGGCAAGCCGGGCTACACGTATACCCGGGGGTACGGCAACCCCACGCTCGAAGCGTTCGAAGGGCTCATGGCCGGCCTCGAAGGAACTGAGGCCGCGTTCTCGTTCGCGTCGGGGATGGCGGCGATGCACACGGTCGTCACGACGCTCGCCGCGACCGGGG
>JAYUAK010000209.1:0-10324 GCA_043741335.1 Actinomycetota bacterium | reverse complement strand
CGACGCCGATGGGACGCTGGTCGCGTCCGCGTACGAGGCCTACGACCTGTCGTTTCCGCATCCGTCGTGGGCGGAGCAGGATCCCACGTTCTGGACGGCGGCGATCGAGCACACGGTGGCGCGGCTCGTCGCCGACGTGCCCGAGGGTGCGAGCGCGGTTAAGGGGCTTTCGTTCGGCTCGCAGCTCGACGGGATGGTCGTCTGCGACGCCGACGGGCGGGCGCTCCGCCCCGCCATGATCTGGATGGATCGCCGGGCTGAGGTCCAGTCGGCGGCGCTCGCGGAGCGGATGTCGCCCGAGATCTTCTACCGGCACGTCGGGGCCAACCTCGATTCGTCGCACGCCGTGTTCAAGGCGCTGTGGGTGCGCGACGATGAGCCGGACATCTGGAAGGACGCCTCGATCCTGATGTCGCCGGGGACGTACGCGCTGCGGGCGGTGAGCGGCGTCACCGCGGTCGACTACTCGAACGCGTCGTCCCTGGCCTTGCTGGATCCGCGCACACGGGCGTGGTCGCAGGAGGTTCTGGCCGCTGTGGAGATCGACGAGAAGATGCTGCCGGAGTTGGCGCCCGGCACCCAGCCCGTCGGGACGATCACGGGCGCGTTCGCCGAGGCGACCGGCTTGACCCCCGACACGATCGTCGCGGTCGGGTGCGGGGACGAGATGGCCGCGACCCTCGGCGCCGGCGTATTCGCGCCGGGTGAGGTCTGTGACGTGGTCGGCACGGCCGAGCCCGTTTGTGCCGCCTCGGCCGAACCGCGCGAAGACCCCACGATGCTCGTGGAATGCCACCCGCACGCCGACCCCGATGTGTGGCTCCTGGAGAACCCCGGATTCGTCTCCGGTGGCAACCTCCGCTGGTGGCGGGATCAGTTCGCACCCATCGAGCGCTCGGCAGAGGCGGAGGGTCTCGGCGATGCGTACGACTTCCTCTCGCAGGAGGCTTCCACGGTCGCGCCGGGATCCGAGGGACTGGTGTTCCTGCCCTGTATGCAGGGCGCCATGGCGCCGGAGTGGAACGGCGCCGCGCGCGGGACCTTCTACGGGCTGACGCTCGCCCACAGCCGGGCGCACATGACACGCGCGGTGCTGGAAGGAAGCGCCTTCGGACTACGTGACATCTTGGAGGCGATGGTGAACGCAGGGCTCGACGTCCGCCGGCTCACGATCGTCGGCGGCGGAGCGAAAGGCCCGCTCTGGCGCCAGATCAAGTCCGACGTGACCGGTCTGCCGGTCCGCGTTCCCACGAGCGTTGAGACCACGGCGACCGGCGCGGCGATCCTCGCCGCCGTGGGGTCCGGTGTTCACGCGACGGTGGCCGAAGCGGTCGACGCTTTCGTGTCGTACCAGCCCGAGGAGCACCAACCCGACCCGGAGCAGCGCGAGGCGTACGACGAGGCGTACCGTCTCTACCGGGACGTCTACTTCGCTTTGAAGCCGGTCTTCGAGCGCTCCTGACGCCCCGGGGACTCCTAGACGTCGTCCCTACCGATCCCCAGTTCCGCCAGAAGGGCGGGCGCCTTCAAGATCCGAACGGTCTCCCAGACGCCGATGCGGACCAGGTGTCGATCGCCGGAAACGATGACCTCTGCGGCTCCTTCGGCGGCGGTCTCGAGTACTCGATCATCCGCGGGATCCTGCTCGATCACCGACAAGCTTCGTAGGACGGACGACCGTGCCGATGCGAGCTACGTGTCCGACAGCCCCCTCGGCCATCGCAGGTTCCCAACCGAACTTCTCGGACAAGACGCGACCAAACTCCGCGAGGAGAGGCGGGGACGTCATGAGCTCGATCATTCGATGGCCGCCCGGTAGACGTACTCGGGAGTGCCCCCGGGGAAGACGAACGCAGAGATGAGGATGTTGGTGTCGAGGACGACCTTCACACGCGCGCGTCGCGGATCAAACGTTCCACGTCTTCCTCGGTTCTGATCCCTCGACCGGATGCTTGGGCCACGCCATAGCGCTGCAGCGACTCGAAAGTCCGCGTTTCGACATACGCGCGATACACACCGAGCATCTCTCGGAAGAGCTCGCTCCGGTTCCGGCCCTCCCGTGCGGCCAGACGATCGAAGTCTTCCGCCGCTTCCGGCGGGAGGGAAACCGTCAGGGCCTTGGTCGTGCGTTTGGTTGCCATGTCATACAGAGCATGAAAGGCGGCGCGCGGCGATCCAGCAGACACAAAGCCTGGGGACGCCCGCGTCGCTCACGAGGCCGAGCGCTGAGCCCGTGGATCGCTCGCGATCCGATCACGCGTCGCCCGTTGAGGGCTGCGGACACGCTCGGCCTTCGGATTGCGAACCTTGAGAGGTCGGCCAGGCTTGCGCTCCCACGTCTCGAGGAAGCGACTGAGGGACGACGACGCCCACACCGGACCGGCCGCGAGCTCAGCGACCGGAGCAGGGAAGTCCCCACGCGTGCGGAGCTCCGACACACGCTGACGCGACACGCCAATCACCGAGGCGAGCTCCGACACGCCGAGGTAGGACTCGGCTGACTGGTCGAGCTCGCGATCAGCGTATGTCTCTTCCATGACGTCGACGCGTGCGATCCCGTTGTGGTCGAGTCCGACCTTCTCGCATGCCTTCGCGAAGATGTCCACGCTGCGGGCGCACACCTCGCCGAGTATGGCGCTCGGAGGCGTCAGTTGATAGGCGTCAGGGACGAGCACCGTGAAGGTAGCGCTCGGACCACCGGCAAGTCCGCCGGCGGCCGCTGAAGCACCGAAGCCGCCGAACTCGTAGATCATGGGTGCGAGATCCATGAGGGCGTCGTCGTCGATCGAGGACACGCCCCTGCCCCAGGATTCGATGGTCACCGTGAAGTTCAGCACCCTCACTTCTTCGTCGCTGGTGGCCATCTGAATCCTCCCTTCTTCATGTTGCGGATGTGGGCCTTCAATGCGTTCGGGTCCGACGAGGCGTGGCCCGTGTGCCAGGCCGCCTTCGACACGCCGTCTGGTGAGAAGAACATCTCGCCGTCCGCCGTTGGCTCCACTCGCCACCCCTGCTCGACCGCTTCCTCGCGGACCTTCGCGTATACCTTGTCCATCTTGCCTTATCCCTTGCTATATCGTCAAGGGAATCCTAAGCTTGAGGACCAGAGCAGAAACCGGGGGACGACGGTTAAGGCCGTGCCAACGCCCCGCTGCTAGACGGCTCGGTCGTAGCGCTCGCGTTCCCAATCGGTGACCGTCTCACGCCAGGCCTTGAGCTCCCAGGCACGGGATGTCGCGTAGTACTCGCTGAAATCCATCCCCAACGCCTGTCTCAACGCCGCGTCCTCCTCGAACGCTCGGAGGGCGGACTCGAGGGATCCCGGCAGCTCCGGCAGATCGGAGCGGGCATACGCGTCACCGTCGATCGGCTCCGGTGGCGTCGCGCCCCTGCGGATGCCGTCTGCGGCGGACGCGGCGATGGCGGCGAGCACCAGGTACGGGTTGGCGTCGGCGCCGGGCCTCCGGCACTCGAACCGCCAGAGCTCCGGTCGGGCGGACCGGATCGCGCGCACCGCGCAGGAGCGGTTCTCGTAGCCCCAGGTGGCGTTGATCGGCGCGAACCAACCGGGGACGAGGCGCTTGTACGAGTTGATCGTCGGATTCATCAGCAGAGAGGCGGCGGGCAGATGCTCGAGGACGCCGGCGACGGCTGAAGCGAGGAGGGGCGGCGGCGGGTCGGCCGGGTCCGGCGCGGCGAACGCGTTCGTCGATCCGTCCCAAAAAGACATATGGACGTGTCCGCTGGATCCCTCCTCGCCCGGCTCGGTCTTGGCGAGGAAGCTCGCGCGCATGCCCAGCGACGAAGCCACCTGCTTGACCGCGAACTTCACCAAGATGGTGTCGTCGGCCGCGGAAAGCCCACGACTCGGCGCGAGGTTGAGCTCGAACAGGCCGGGGCCGGCCTCGGTGTGCACGGCGGAGAGCTCGACGCGAAGCCCTGCAAGCGCTCTAACGAGCTCATCGACGAACCGCTCGTACCGCCCGATCTCGTTGAGGCTGTAGCTGATGCCACTCGACATCGGGTTGCCCTCGGGATCCCAGAGGCGGATCTCGTATTCGAGGGCCGACATCACGTCGTACCCGAAGCTCGCGATGTCGCCCACGACCGACCGGTAGACCTCGCGCGGCGCGAACGAGCAGACGGAGCCATCAGGCCACGCCGGGGTGGCGAGGCAGACGCGCCAACCCGGTCGCCAGGAGAGGTCGCGCAGCGTGTCCGGGTCGGGATGCACGATCAGGTCGGCGGCTCCCGTGCGGATCCCAAAACTCTCGTAGTCGGTGATCGGCGTGTCCACGGGATCGAGCCCCAGGATGAGGTCGGTCATCACCGTTCCGTGCTGCAACGCCGACTCGAACGCCTGAGGTCGGAGCGCCTTGCCGCGGAGCGAGCCGTTGACGTCGGGGATCCCGAGGAGGACGAACTCCCCGCCTTCGGTCGCTTTCGCCGAGGTCAAAGGGAGTCCTCGATGGTGCGCTGCACGTCCTCCATGGTGGCGCGGAAGCGATCCACCATCTCGGTGAGCTCCGCGTCCGTGCTCACGTACGCGGGGGCGAGGAGCGTCTGGTCGCCCGCGAAGCCGTCGGCCTGCGGGTGGGTCGAAGTGACGAGGAGCCCGTGCTCGAACGCCGTGTCGTCGACGATCGATGCGACGTCGAGCTCGACGGGCAGGAACGACTCCCCGTCGCGGGGGTCGACGAGCTCCACGCCGAGCAGGAACCCCCGGCCGCGCACCTCCCGGACGACCTTCGAGTCCGCGAGCGCGGCCTCCAGCTCGCCGCGAAGGCTCGGCCCCCGTTCGTGGACTCGCTCCACCAGTCCGCGTTCCACGATCAGGTCGAGGACCGCCAGGCCGACGGCCGCGGGGAGGGGAGCGCCATCCCACGTGTGCCCCAGGTCGAACTCGCGTGAGCCCTGGTCGATGGCGTCGTACACGTGCTGCCGGCACAGGACCCCCCCGATCGGCGCGTACCCAGCGCCGAGCCCCTTTCCGATGGCGACGATGTCGGGCTCGATCGGGAGCTGATGGGCCGCCAGCCAGCTCCCGACGCGGCCCATCCCGGTGACGACCTCGTCGAAGCAGATCAGGAAGCCGTGCTCTTTCCGGCGCTCGTCGAGACCCTTCCAGAAGTGCTCGGGTGGCGAGTAGCCCGGCAGCGCGGCCGCGCTCACGGGCTCGCAGAAGAAGGCCGAGACGGTCTCGGGCCCGGCTTCTACGAGGCGCCGGTCCAGCTCCTGCAACGCGGCTTCGCCGCTCGGATCGAACCGCCACGTCGAGGGCGAGATGTGGAGGTGGGAGGCGAGGTACGGCGTGTAGGGCTCCTGGAGGGTGCGTCGCCCGGAGAGGGCGAGCGTTCCCATGGTCGAGCCGTGGTACGCCTGGGCCGGCGAGATCACCCGCCACCGATCGGACTCGCCGCGCTCGACGTGGTAGAGCCGCGCCAGCTGGAGGGCCGTCTCGTTCGCCTCGGAGCCTTCCGAGACGAACCGGACCCGCGCCATCTCCGGCGCCGCCACCTGGAGCAAACGATCCGCCAGTCGCTCCTGGGGCTCGCTCGTGAAGTGGTGGTTGTAGTAGTACGAGAGTCGTTCTGCCTGATCGGCGGCGGCAGCCACGACCTCCGTCACGCCGTATCCGAGGCACGTGACCATGGCGCCGCCCGAGCAGGCATCGAGGATGCGTCGGCCGTCGCTCGTCGTGAGCCAGACCCCGTCGCCGCGTTCGATGCTTGGGTAGGCGTGGTCGAGGAACCTTGGGAAGACGGAGGTGCCTTCCGAGCCGATCGTCGCCTGCATCCCCGCCCTTACCCCTCCACCCGCTCCGCGGTTTCCCGCGGTTCAAACCGGGCGACGTCCTGCAGGTAGCGATCAAGCAACCGCATGGCGTTCCGCCTGCTCTCTGGCGCGCGTCGTTTGGTCTCTTCGAGCAGCTCGTCGGGATCGACGCCGTCGGCGTCGAGCTCGTGGCGGTAGGTGCGGACCCAGTCATCCATGATGTCCGTCGTGACCTCGGGGTGGAACTGCAGGCCGAGGCTGCGTCCGGCGACGAAGGCCTGCGGGCCGACATCGGACTCGGCGATCACGGTCGCGCCGGGCGGCACCGTGAACGCGTCGAAATGCCACTGGAACCATGGCCCCTCGGAGACCAGATCGGGATCGGTGCTGCGCACCGGCAACCAGCCGATCTCCGAGTCGGACGAACGGAACACCTCTCCGCCGAGCACCCGGGCGAGGAGCTGCCCGCCGAAGCACAGACCGAGCACCGGCACATCGGCATCGATCGCTCGCCGCATGAGACGAGCCTCTCGCGGGACGAACGGCTTCGAGTCATCGAAGGCCGCGAACTCCGAGCCGAGCGACACGATGAGGTCGTATCCGGTGGGATCCACCTCGCGGTCGTCGATGTCGATCCTGAACGTCTCGACGTCCGCCTCGTGCTCTTCGAGCCATTCGTTGACGAGCCCCGGGGGGGTGGGTTCCTCGTGCTGGATGATCAGTGCTCGCATGCGACTTGGATCCGTTCCGTTCGGCGGTCTCCTCATGATGGCTCTCCGTTGGATGACGCTGGCATCTGCCCGGAAGCGGCGAGCTCTGACTCCGCCTCTTCCGCCACGTGACGAACGGTGTCGGCGAACCGGGAGACCATCTCCGCGAGCTCGTCGTCGGTGGTGGTGAAGGGCGGCGCGAACAGCGTCTGATCGCCCGCGTAGCCGTCGCGAGTCGGCTGTGTGGACAGGGTGATGAGGCCTCGATCGAATGCCTCGGAGTCGATCTTCCCGGCGATCCGCAGCTCCGGCGGAAGGAACGATCGTCCGTCACGCGGATCGACGTATTCCACGCCGAGGAGGTACCCGTGACCGCGAACCTCGTGGACGAGCGGGATGTCCGAAAGGGCGCTCGCGAGCTCGCCCCGCAGGCTCCGGCCGCGATCACGCACCCGCTCGATCAACCCCTCGGATCGAAGGACCTCGAGGACCGCGAGCCCGACCGCGCAGGCGAGCGGCGCGCCGTCCCACGTGTGCCCGAGGGCGAAGCTCCGCGAACCTTGGGCGATCGCCTCGTAGACATGCTCGCGGCAGAGCACCGCCCCGATCGCGACGTACCCGGCGCCCAGACCCTTCGCGGTCGCGATGATGTCCGGGACGCAGGCCGTCTCGGCGCCGGCGAACCAGCTCCCCGTCCGGCCCACGCCGGTCACGACCTCGTCGAAGCACACCAGGAAGCCGTGGCGCTCGCGCCGCTCGGCGAGGCCCTCCCAGAAGTGCCGGGGCGGGGTGTATGCGGGCAGGGCGGCGCCGCTGATCGCCTCGCAGAAGAACGCGGAGACGTTGCCCGGGCCCGCTTCGTCGAGAGCCTCGTCCAGGGCTTGAAGGGCGGCTTCGCCGGTCGGGTCGAAGTGCCAGGTGCTCGGCGGGATGTGCAGGTGGCGCGGGAGGTACGGTCCGAAGGGTCCGTGCAGCCCTGGCCGGCCGGTCAGGGCGAGCGTCTCCATCGTCGGACCGTGATAGGCCTGAGCGGGAGAGATCACCTGCCAGCGATCGGGTTCGCCGCGTTCCACGTGATAGCTCCGGGCGAGTTGGAGCGCCAGCTCGTTGGCATCGGCCCCGCTCATGGTGAAGCGCACACGGCTGAAGCCCGGGGGCGCTACCTCGATCAGCTCGTGCGCGAGTCGCTCCTGGGCGGGGGTGGTGAGCCGTTCGTTGTGCACGTAGGCCAGCGTCTTGGCCTGGGCCCGGGCGGCCGCGATGATATCCAGCCGACCATGCCCGAGCGTCGAGGCCATCGAGCCGCCGCTCATCGCGTCTAAGTAGCGTCGACCTGCGGCATCCTCGACCCAGACGCCGTCACCTCGAACGATGACCGGCATGGCTCGACCCAGCTCGAGGGGCAGTACGTGCGTTCCTTGACTGTCGATGGATGCCTGCACCATCCGGCACTCCTTCAAGCGGGCTGAGGGATCTGCGAGCAGCCTAAGGGAAGGGCCTCGCTCGGGCAACGCGCAGCCTCGGTTGGCGGCATACGTTGCGGGCCAAGTGGCTGGCACGGTATACCCAACACTTCGGGATCACCGGGGGGAGGAATCGATCGATGGGCGATGTGAACGAGATCCTCGAGGACTGGCGGAAGCACGGGATCGGATTCGTTCGGTTCGAGCTACCGGACATGCACGGCATTTCGCGGTCCAAGACGATCCCGATCGACCACGCCTCGGACTATGCCGAGCATGGCCTCAACATGTACGGAGGTACCAGCGTGCTCGACACGCGCTCGGACGTCGTCGGAAGGACGCTGTATCACGAGGAGCGAGGGTATGGCGATCAGCTCCTCTTCCCGGATCCGGAGAGCGCCGCGATCGTTCCGTGGGTCGACGGGACGGCACGGTTCATCTGCGACGCACAGTGGCCGGACGGCACCCCGCTCGATGCCACGCCCAGGAGTGTGTTCCGCCGGGCGCTGGATGGCTGCCGAGCCATGGGGTTCGAACCCCTGATGGGTTCGGAGTTCGAGTTCTACCTGTTGACCGCGGACACCCACGAACCCCTCTACTCGGGGTACCACATCTTCAATACGGTCCGGAACGACTACGTGCCCACGATCCGAAGGATCCTGGAGCTGATGCCGAAGACCGGGGTTGACATCATCACCTCGAACTGCGAGTACGCCGGTTCACAGTGGGAGATCAACTTCGCGCCGGGGCGTGGCCTGGCGGGTCCCGATAACGGGTTCACCTTCAAGAACGGAGTGAAGGAGATCGCACGGCAGGACGGATACTTGGCGACGTTCATGAGTAAACCGTGGGCTGATTCTGCCGGGAGCGGCTGCCACACGCACCTGTCGCTGCTCGACGCCGGTTCTGGCGAGAACGTGTTCGGCGACGCCGACGATCCGCAAGGCATGACCGATATCTGCCGTTCCTTCATCGCCGGACTGCTGAAGTATGCGAAGGCGATCGATGCCGTCGTCGCGCCCACGGTCAACTGCTTGCGGCGTCGCAGGCGCCATACATTCAGTCCGACGAACATCTCGTGGGGGCTCGAGGATCGCTCGGCGCTGGTCCGTGTGAAGAGCGGCTCGCCGGCGTCGCGTCACATCGAGTATCGGGCGCCCAGCGCTCTTTCGAACCCCTACCTCGTTGGCGCGGCGCTCCTCGGCGCCGGGTTGCGCGGCATCGAGGAGAAGTTGGCGGCACCCGATCCCTCCAAACCCGGTCTTCCGGCCGAAGACGACGACACGTTCGAGAAGCTCCCTCTTGCTCTTGAGGAATCGCTCGACGCGATGGAGAACGAACCGGCCACGAAGGACTTCTTCGGCGAGGAGTTCATCGCTGCCTACACCACGATGCGGCGATACGAACTGTCGCGGTTCGGGGACTGGGTCACGGACTGGGAACGGCAGGAATACATGGAGCTCTTCTGATCGTCGCCCGCGAGCTATCCGATGACTGACGCCCGATTCCTCTTCCTGTCGCAAGAGGATGTCGTGGCGGCCGGAGGCCTGGAGATGCGAGGAACGATCGAGGTCGTCGAAGAGGCCCTCCGGTTGCATGCGCAGGGGGACGCCATCTTGCCGCCGAAGGTGTCGCTCAACTGGGGTCCCGGCCTCGACGCGGATGAGCGAGAGGGTCGCATCATGGCGATGCCCGCCTACGTTGGCGGGGACATCGACGTCGCGGGCTTGAAGTGGATCCCCTCTGTTCCGGACAACCCTTCCCGCGGACTGCCGCGCGGGATCGGGTTGATCGTGCTCACGGACCGCACCACCGGGCTCCCGTTGGCCGTGCTCGACGGAACCGTGGTCTCCGCCATGCGAACCGGCGCCGTCACCGGCATCGCGGTCCGGTTGCTGGCCAACCCCGGCGCGGCGAGCGCTGCTGTCTTCGGCGCCGGTGTCCAAGCGCGGACACAGCTCATGGCGCTCGAGGAGGTTCTCGACCTCCGAGAGGTCCGTGTGTGGGACATCGACCCGGAACGGGCCCGCGACTTCTGCGCGCGCGAGGCGCGCGCAGGCGTCAGACTCATTCCCGTGGACGATCCGGCTGAGGCCTGCCGCGATGTCCAGGTGATCGTGGCGGTGACGATGGCGCCGGAGCCCTTCGTGCCGCCCTCGTGGATCGCCGAGGGCGCGGTGTTCATGTCGATCAGCTCTCTCGACGCGACGCTCGAGCTCGTGGCCGCCGCCGACGTCTTAGTATGCGATGTCTGGGAACACGAGACTGGGCACGCTTCGCGGCCGTTCGCGAGGGCGCTGGCGGCCGGGATCGTCTCTCGCGAGCGCGTGGTGCAGCTAGGCGAGATCCTGGTGGGCGCAGCTCCGGGTCGGACCG
>JAYUAK010000208.1:0-4471 GCA_043741335.1 Actinomycetota bacterium | reverse complement strand
AAGTGCTCGTCCGCGACTGGCATCCCTGGGTGCGGCTCGGTGTGCACGAGATCACGAACGCGATGGGGTTCTTCTCGCGTGTGAAGCTCGACTACCCGGTCAGTATCGGCGAGTATCGCTTCCCGAGCTCGCCCGACGAGCCGATGGTGTTGCATCTCGTCTACGTACCGACGGTGCCGCATCGGGGCCTCGATGCTCGCCAGCAGTTCCGCCAGGCGCGCGAGGCTCTTTACGAGACGACGTTCGAGGACTTCGAGGCCAAGGTGCGTGACGAGCTGATGCGGATGCTCGGTCCGGGCGGGTTCGACGCCGACACTGACATCCTGGCCGTCACGGTAAACCGATGGGGCCATGGCTACTCGTACATGGGCGACCCGTTGTTCGAGAAGGAGCGCCCGGGTCCGCTGCCCTACGAGGTAGCCCGGGCCCGGGTCGGGCGGGTCGCAATCGCGAATGCCGACGCAGCGTGGACGCCGTTCACGCAGGTCGCGATCGCGCAGGCTCATCGAGCAGTCGAGGAGCTGCTCAACGAGGGCTGATCCAACTCTGACGCTCTAGCGGTAGAGGTTGCCAATCCGCACATGTTCGATAGCCCCCGCAGGGGTCAACGGCAGCCTGCTCTCAGCGTGTCACTGGGGTCTGCTACGGTTGACAGATGACCGGGTCATTGTTGGAGGACGCATTCGGCCACCACGTGTGGGCGACGCTGCGGTTGATCGATTCGTGCCTCGCGCTCAGCCCACAGCAGCTGGAGACGACCGTCCCTGGGACCTACGGCTCGATCCTCGAGACGCAGCGTCACATCGTCGGGGCCGACGCCTTCTATCTGTACGTCCTGAGTGGTGAACGCACCCCTGTTATCGACGAGGACCACATGGATCTCCCGGAGCTCCGGGGCGCGACGGTTGGACACGGCGCCGCTTGGTCGTCGCTCCTGGGATCAGAGCTCGATCCCACCGCCGTCTTGGTGAGGCGGCGTGACGACGGGTCCGAGACCCACGCACCGATCGGTATCCGGCTCGCGCAGGCGCTGCATCACGGGACCGATCATCGGAGCCAGATCTGTACCGCGCTCACGACGCTCGGCGTGGAACCGCCGGCCATCGACGTCTGGGACTTCGGTCTCCACGATGGCCGCGTCGTCGAGATCCCACTCACGTCCTGACGCTTTCGAGGACGACCTTCGTTCACCGGGGTTTCAGGCGGGGCCGGGAGCCAGGCGGCGGGCCACCTCGACCTGCTCGCGCAAGTCGGCGCTCAATCGATCGCTCAGCGACTGAACATCGGGCCGCGACTTGGGGTCGCCTTCGGCGTAGATCGGCAGGCCGAACGCGACGCCGACGGTGGGGCGAAACGGCCGTTCCATCCGTAAGCCTGCCTTGCCCCACCTGCGCTGCGGTCCCCACAGGCCGACGGGGATCACGGGGCCGCCGGCGAGCAGCGCGATCCGGGCGGCCCCCTTTTGGATCGGCAGCATCTCGTCGCCGGGACCGACCGTCCCCTCCGGTGCGATTCCACCAAGCGAGCCGCTCCGCACGACGTCGGCCATCTGCTCCAGCGGATCCCACGCGCCCGCACCGCGACGGATCGGAACCTGCTTCAGCCCATGTAGCGCACGGCCCATCAGCGGTCGTTCGAAGTCCTCGCTCAACGCAAAACAGCGGATGATGCGGCCTGTCCGAAGGACCGGGAGGCCGACGAAGATCGCGTCCAGAACGCTGACGTGGTTGTAGGCCAGTAGGGCGCCGCCGGCTCGCGGGATGTTGCGCGAACCGGTCACGCGGATCCGGAACGACGCCGACGCTATCGACCCGACCGTCGCGCGCGCAACGTTCCACCACACGTCGCGCTCGGTTCCCGGATGCCCGCCCGTTCTTCGCTCCCTTTCCTGAAGGACCGTGGGAGGCTACACCAGCCGGAGTCCGTCAGTCGCGACGAGGCGGTCGAACGCCCCGGAACTCCCAGTCACCGCCGAACGCCGTCGAGATGACCTCTTCGGACTCGCTCGGCTGCGCGCCGACGTCCTCCAGGACCGGGACCGATCCCTCGACGATCGTGTTGCGGAGCGTCCCGAGCCCGTCGACATCGACCTCCACGACGTCGCCCGGTTGCACGGGGCGGGAGTTTGCCGGCGTGCCGGAGAGCAAGACGTCGCCGGGCAGAAGGGTGATGGTCCGCGCGATGTCGGCGACCAGGTAATGCATGTCCCAGATCATCTCGTCAGTGTTTCCGTCCTGAACCACGTCGCCGTTCACGCGCGTCTGGATCCGTTTGCCGTGGAAGTCCCAGTCGGTGATCAGGCCCGGACCGAGCGGACATAACGTGTCGGAACCCTTCACGCGGAGCATCGAACCGGCGTCCGTGTCGCGGAAGTCGTGCAGTCCGTAGTCGTTCGCAACCGTGTAGCCCAGGATGTGCGCGCCGGCCTCCGAGGGGGAGATGTGCTTCGTCTCGGAGCCGATCACGATCGCGATCTCGCCTTCGTAGTTGAGGTACTTGCAGCGGGGAGGTCGAACGATCTGGCCGCCGTGCGTGTTCAGCGCCGTCGTCGGCTTGTGGAAGTACGTGGGAGCGGCCCCGAGCTTCGCACCGAATTCCGCGCGCCGGCTCTCGTAGTTCAGGTGGACGCAGACGATCTTCGAGGGCTCGACCGGAGGCAGATGCTGCGCGTCGTCCAGGCCGATCCGCCGGCCGTCTGGTGCGACCAGCTCGTCGCCATCGCGCGTGACGGTGACCGGGTCGCCGTCGAGCAGGATCCGTCGGGTCTCCATGCGGTCGCTAGGATAGGCGCGCGATGTCGGATCTGAAGGGGTTCATGGTTCCCCGCACGCCCGAGGGGCGGGCGTCGATCATCCCGACCCCTCCGTGGCACTACTCCGGCGACGTCCTCACGATCGAATACCGGACGGACCCAGCGAACGTGGCGGCGCTCCTGCCCGAAGGCGTCGAGCCCGCCGACGAGGACCCGGGCGCGGTCGCGATCATCTGGGCGGACTGGCAATCGTGCGGCGATTCCATGGACGAGCTCCTGGACCCGGTGCGCTCCCAATACAAGGAAGCGTTCGTCGTCGTTCGCTGTCAACACGGGGGCGAGCACTACTCCCGATGCGTCTACATCTGGGTCGACAAGGACTTCGCGCTCGCGCGCGGCTGGTATCAGGGCTACCCCAAGAAGTTCGGTTCGATCTGGATGACGCGGCCGGTGACGGTGGGGACGGCCGGACCGCGCCTGGAGCCCGGTGGACGGTTCGGCGCCACGCTCCAGGCGAATGACCGTCGTCTGGCCGAGGTCACGTTGACACTCACCGGCGAGTCCGAGACCGGCGGATTCGTCAACGCGCTTCCGATGTTGCATTCGCGGTGGATGCCGTCGATCGATCCCTCGAAGCCCGACGCCCTCAGCGAGCTCGTCACGATGCGCTCGCAGGACGTCGAGCTCGGTCCCGTGTTCACCGGAACGCCCACCGTCGAGCTGTTCGACGCACCGGGGGAGGAATTGTCCGCGCTCGAGCCGCGCGAGATGATCTCCGGATATTGGCGGCAGGTGGGCGCGACGTTCGCCGGAGGCACAACCATCACATGAGGCTCGTCCGGTTCCGCTTCGGAGATCGCATCGCGACGGGTGCGATCGACAACGGCTCGCAGGACATCCGGATCTTGCAGGGCACGTTCTTCGAGGATCCGATCCCGACGGGGGAGCAGGTGCTTCTCGACGACGTGCGCCTGCTCGCTCCCGTGCTCCCGTCCAAGCTCGTGTGCGTCGGGAAGAACTACGCGGCGCACGCGGCCGAGTTCGGCATGGAGGTGCCCGAGGAGCCGCTGCTCTTCCTCAAGCCCTCGACGGCGGTGATCGGACCCGGCGATCCGATCCAGCTGCTGCCGATCAGCACGCGCGTCGACTACGAGGGAGAGCTGGCGGTCGTGATCGGACGGATCACGCGCGGCGTGCGCGCTGAGGACGCCTACCGATACATCCTGGGCTACACATGCGCGAACGACGTGACGCTTCGGGACCTCCAGCACACGAACGACCAGTGGGCGCGCGCGAAGGGGTTCGACGGCTCGTGTCCGCTCGGACCATGGGTCGAGACGGAGCTCGACCCGAACGACATCCGCATCGAGACGCGTCTGAACGGCGAGATCCGCCAGGCCGCGCAGACCTCGGACATGGTGTTCGGCGTGGCCGAGCTCATCGAATACATCACCGAGTTCATGACGTTGCTGCCGGGCGACGTGTTGTTGACCGGCACGCCCGAAGGCGTGGGCCGCCTAACCAGGGGCGACGTCGTCGAGGTCGAGGTCGACGGCATCGGAGCGCTCTCGAACCCGGTGGCGTCCTAGCATGGCCGCCGAGATCGCCGGCGCCGTCCGCTGCCGGTTTGCGCCCGCGCCCAGCGGTTCGATCCACGTTGGGAACGCGCGCTCCGCGTTGTTCAGCTGGCTGTTCGCGCGCCATCACGGCGGGACGTTC
>JAYUAK010000207.1:0-1805 GCA_043741335.1 Actinomycetota bacterium | reverse complement strand
CGTACCGCTCGAACGAGTGCTCGGCCTTCTCCAACGCGCGCTCGAACGGCCCGTTGAACTCGTGCAGGACCTGCGTCCAGCCGATCCCACCCTCGGCGATGTTGTCGAGCTCGTCTTCCATATGGGCGGTGAAATGCACGTCCACGACATCGGGGAAATGCTCGATCAGCTTGTCCGTGACCACCATTCCGACGTCCTCGGGATAAAAGCGCTTCTCCTCCAGTCGAACGTATCCCCGATCCTGGATCGTCGAGATGATCGACGCGTACGTGGACGGGCGCCCGATGCCGAGCTCCTCGAGCGTCTTCACGAGCGACGCCTCGGAGAATCGGGGCGGCGGCTGGGTGAAGTGTTGCTCCGGAAGCACCTCGAGCATCCGCAGGAGCTGCTCCGCCGTAAGATCGGGGAGCATCGACTCGGCGTCTTCGTCGATCTGATCGTCGCGCCCCTCCTTATAGATGCGGATGAAGCCGTCGAACACGAGCGTTTGACCGGTGGCACGAAGGCCGTAACGGACTCCTTCGTCGAGCCCCTCGATGTCCACTCCCACCTGGTTGAAGCGAGCGTCGGCAACCTGGGTGGCGACCGTGCGCTGCCAGATCAGGCGGTACAACCGGAGCTGGTCGCGATCGAGCACGGCGTCCACTCGGTCGGGCGTGCGCAACACCGAGGTGGGACGAACGGCTTCGTGTGCCTCCTGAGCGTTCCGCGACCGCGTCTTGTATCGCCGTGGCTCATCGAGCGCATACGCCTGTCCGTACTCGGTCTTGACCAGCTCGGCGATCTCGCGCAGCGCCGAATCGGCGATACTCAGCGAGTCGGTCCTCATATAGGTGATCAATCCGACCGTCCCCTCGCCGGGGAGGTCCACGCCTTCGTACAGACGCTGGGCGAGCGTCATGGTCTTGCGCGCCGAGAACCCCAGTTTCCGGGCGGCCTCCTGCTGCAAGGTCGACGTCGTGAACGGCGGAGCCGGTGAGCGCTTGCGCTCCTTCCGCTCAACGTTCGTCACGCGATACGCGGCGCGGTTCAGGCGTTCGACGTGTTGCGCAGCATCCGCCTCGGCGCCCAGGTGCACGCCCTTCTTGTCCGGCGAGGAAGCAAGCTTGCCTTCCGGCACATGGACGAGCCGGGCCAGGAACGGCTGCTCAGCGCCGCCGTCGGGCGTCAGGCGGACGTCGACGCTCCAATACTCGATCGGGTTGAACGCCTGGATCTCGCGTTCGCGTTCGACGATCAGCCGCACCGCGACCGACTGGACGCGGCCCGCCGACAGTCCCGGCCGGATCTTCTTCCACAGGAGCGGCGAGATCCGGTAGCCCACCAGACGATCGAGCACGCGGCGCGCCTGCTGCGCGTCGACCAACTTCATGTCGATCTCGCGCGGCTGTCGGAACGCCTCGAGGATGGCTTCCTTCGTGATCTCGGTGAACGTCACACGCTTGGCGACATCGGGCGACACGCCGAGGATCGCGGCCACGTGAAATGCGATCGCCTCGCCCTCGCGGTCGTAGTCCGTCGCCAGGACGAGTTCGTCGGCCTTCTTGAGCGCGGACTTCAGCTCCCGGACGTGGCGCTCGGAATCCTCGGGCACGATGTAGTCGGGAGCGAAGTCGTGATCCAGGTCGACGCCGAGCTGGCTCTTCGGGAGGTCGCGGATGTGCCCATAGGAGGCTCGAACGGTGTAGTCACCGCCTAAGTACTTCTCGATCGTTTTCGCCTTCGCGGGCGATTCGACCACGACCAACGTCTTCGGCATACGCAGCGCACCTTTACTGGGGTTGGGGCAGGAGTGTCAAACAGGA
>JAYUAK010000206.1:0-1807 GCA_043741335.1 Actinomycetota bacterium | reverse complement strand
TATGTCTTTTACCGTGACCTGGCGGCCTCGGCGCTCGAGCTCGACCCGTCGGCGGCGGTGCTCGCGATCAAGCGCCAAGTCCTGAACTTCCAGATGCCCGGCGCGGGGATGCCGGGGTTCAGCGACAAGGCCAAGCAGATGGCCGCGGCGGGGATCTACAACATGCGCATCCATCTGGAGCAGGTGCTCACCCCCGTGTTGATGAGCCATTGGAAACTTATGGAGCTCGACGGACTGACCGACGACGCAAAGGCGGCGCGCGACGAGACCGTGGCGTTCCTGGCCCGGCTGGATCGGGTCGCCGATCGGCTCGAACAGCTACGGGGTCCCGCCGCGCGAGCGGGCCACCCAGATCCACGTACGTAGAACTACGTAAGCGCCTTCGGGGAAACTCGGAATACCCCCGTCGCTTCGAACCCGAGCGTGTCATCATGCGTTCCAACCTATGCACGCACCTGGTCGACGACCGATAGCGACCGCGTAGGCTCCCTCCCGTCAAGACATCCAACGTTGTACCGACGGGAGGACCGATGAACACCGAGGTTCTGCACACGACGGCGCGAGAGCTCGTTGCACCCGGCAAGGGCATCCTTGCGGCCGACGAAAGCGACGGCACGATCAAGAAGCGCTTCGATTCGATCGCCCTGGCATCGACCCAGGACCATCGGCGTGCCTACCGCGACATGCTCTTCACGACGGCGGGGCTCTCCGAGTACATCAGCGGCGTGATCTTGTTCGACGAGACCCTCAAGCAGTTGGCGTTGGACGACACGCCGTTCCCGGAGCTGCTCGCTACGGCCGGGATGATCCCCGGTATCAAGGTCGACATCGGCGCGAAGCCGCTCGCGTTCTCCCCCGGAGAGACCGTCACGGAAGGGCTCGACGGCCTGCGTGAGCGGTTGGCCGGTTACGCCGTCCTCGGCGCGCGCTTCGCGAAGTGGCGCGCCACTATCTTCTGCGGCGCAGGCCTTCCTACCGATACCGCGATCGCCGTAAACGCGCACGCGATGGTCCGCTACGCCGCGCTTTGCCAGGAGGCCGACATCGTTCCGATCGTCGAGCCCGAGATCCTGATGGACGGGGATCACACCATCGCCGCGTGTGAAGATGCGACCGCGCGAACGTTGCGGGCGCTGTTCGAGCAGATGCAACAGCAGCGTGTCGACCTGGCCGGTTCACTCCTCAAGGTCAACATGGTCCTGTCGGGCACAGAGTCGTCGGTGCGGGCCGGATCGAAAGAGGTCGCCGAGGCCACCATCCGTTGCCTGACTGCCAACGTGCCCGCCGCGGTGCCCGGCATCGTGTTCCTGTCCGGTGGCCAATCGGACCTGGATGCCACCATCCACCTGAACGAGATGAACCGGATGGGACCGCATCCGTGGGCGCTTTCCTTCTCGTACGGCCGCGCGCTCCAGGCGCCATCGCTCAAGGCGTGGGCGGGCGATCCGAACAACGTCGAGGCGGGTCAGCGCGCGCTCGCACACCGCGCTCACATGAACGGGCTGGCGCAAACGGGGGACTATTCGGCTGAGGGGGAGTCCTCCGCGGCGTAGTTCGCCGGGATCGGCGCAACCGCAACCTCAACCACATCCGCATCCGCAACCCGCTCGTCCGCCGGACGGCCGAGGAGCGTGAGCGCGCCGATCGCCAGCGCAAGCGCACTCGCGACGTAGATCGGTCGGAAACCCGTCACGCCGATCAACGCGGCTCCCATCGCGATCGAGAGCGTGTAGGGCGGGCCGATCAACGCCCCGGCCGCGGTGAAGACGCGACCTTGCATGTCGGCGTCGGTCCGTCGCTGCAGGAG
>JAYUAK010000205.1:0-1817 GCA_043741335.1 Actinomycetota bacterium | reverse complement strand
GCTCCGGTTTCGAGGACCTCTGCCTCTCTGTACAACCGAGCCGTGACGTCCTCCCGCCCCCACGGAACCAGGAGCGTCACTTCGATGGGCGGATGCGGCATCGCGGCGGCCACCACCTCGAGCAGCCCCTCGGCGCCCTCCCCCGTGAGCCCCGAGACCGCAACGGATCCCGGGAACCGACGCGCCAAACGGGCGCGCGTGGAGCCCGCGACTTGATCGATCTTGTTCAGGGCGAGCACCTCGGGGATGTCGCCCGCTCCGATCTCGCCGAGGACACGGCGCACGGCGTCGATCTGCTCGTCCAGGTCGGGGGAGGCGGCGTCGGACACGTGCAGGATCACGTCGGCCATCGTCACTTCCTCGAGCGTCGACCTGAACGCTTCCACCAGATCGTGCGGAAGCTTGCTGACGAACCCGACGGTGTCCGAGAGGGTCGCTCGACGACCGCCGGGGAGCTCGAGCTTGCGCACGGTCGGATCGAGAGTGGCGAACAGCTGGTCGGCAACCAGAACTTTCGCCCCCGTGAGCCGGTTGAGCAGGGTCGACTTCCCAGAGTTGGTGTAGCCGGCGATGGCCACCTGCGTCACGTTGCTGTTCTGGCGACTCGATCGCTTCACCTCGCGGGTCCGCGACAGATCACGGATGTCACGCCTCAGCTTCGCGATACGTCGGCGGATGTGCTGGCGGTCGACCTCCATCTTCGTCTCGCCCGGACCGCGCGTCCCGATCCCGCCTCCGAGCCGCGACATGGCCTCACCCCAGCCACGCAGGCGAGGCAGCAGGTAGTTGAGCTGCGCGAGCTCCACCTGGACCCTGCCTTCGCGTGAGCGCGCGTGCAGCGCGAAGATATCCAGGATCAACGCGGTCCGGTCGATCACCTTGACGCCCAATCGTTCCTCGAGCGACCGGAGCTGACCCGGCGTGAGCTCCTGATCCAAGATCACTGCATCGGCTCGGTTCGCGTGGATCACGTCGTGCAACTCCCCTAGCTTGCCTTTGCCGACGTAGGTCCCAGGATCGGGCTCGGAGCGGCTCTGGACCAGACGGGCAACGGGATCGGCGCCTGCCGACCCGGCGAGCGCCGCCAGTTCGTCGAGATCCTCCTCCGTGATCCCGCGGCCGACACCGACGAGCACCGCACGCTCGCGGATCGCAGGTCGCCAGGTCGCCGAGAGCGGAGATTCCAGCACCTGTCGCTCTTCGGTTCGACCAGAGCGCCCATCGCCCGGCATCAGTCCACCGCCCCGCCCGCCACCTCGCCGAGGAGCCCTCCGGGGAGCCCGAACTCTCGGAGCACGTCGTTGAGCACGAGCTTGGATTCCGTTCCAGCATCGCGGTACCCGATGATCAACCCGCACGGCAGGCCGTAGGTGCCGGCGGAGAACTCGCGCATGCGGGAACCGGGGATCACGATCGCGCGCTCCGGCACTGTGCCTCGATACTCAACGGGATCCTCACCCGTCACGTCGATGATCGGGACGCTGCCGGTCAGCACCACCCCTGGGGCGATGACCGCGTCCCGCCCGACGTGGACGCCTTCCACGATCACTACGCGAGAGCCGATGAACGCACCGTCCTCCACGATGACGGGAGACGCCTGGATCGGCTCCAGAACTCCGCCGATCCCGACACCCCCGGAGAGATGGACGTTCGCGCCGATCTGGGCACACGATCCTACGGTGGCCCACGTGTCCACCATGGTGCCTGGCCCGACCCATGCGCCGATGTTCACGTAGCTCGGCATCAGCACCACGCCGGGCGAAAGATAGGCGCCGTAGCGAGCGACGGCGGGGGGCACGACACGAACGCCCGCCTCC
>JAYUAK010000204.1:0-4510 GCA_043741335.1 Actinomycetota bacterium | reverse complement strand
CTCGGCACCGCATCGATCACCTTACGGGCGGCCGTCGCCTCGAGCTCATACGGAAGACCGAACACCGTGCCCAGCTCCTGGATCGCGGTCACCACGGCGGCCGTGATCTCCGGCGGCCGATGACCGAGCAGCAGCGGTCCCAGTCCCATCAGGTAGTCGACGTACTCGTTGCCGTCCACGTCGGTGACGCGGGAACCACGTCCGCTCGCAACGAACGGCGGGTACGGCGCCCAACCAGCCCGGACGCCGCGCGCGCTCGAGCCCACGCCTCCGGGAAGGATTTGTTCCGCCGCTGCGAACAGCTCCGCGGACCGCGACATCATTGCGTCGTCCTTCACGCAGAAACTCCTCTCACTCGTCGACGCCGCAGAACGTGCGGGCGGCGCCTTCCACGATCCGCGCGAGCTGCGTGAGCTCGGGGATCGATGCCCACTCGTCGGGCGCGTGATAGTTCCCGCCAGCCGATCCGATCAGCACCGTCGGGATCCCAGCAGCTTGCATCAGGGCCGCGTCGGTCCACGCGTTCAGTCCGCACGGCTCGAACGGTCGGTCGATGACGTCGACGGCGGCAGTGTCGAGCGCCGCGAGCAACGGTTCGTATCCCTCGGCGACGAACGGATCGCGGTCGAGCTTGACGTCCACCTCCGCGGAGAACCTCCGCAGCGTCCCGGACAGCTCGGCGAAGATCTCCTCGATCTCGCGTACGCGGTCGCTCAGGTGCTCGCCCGGCTGCGTCCCGATCTCGATCCCCAACACGGCGCGCGACGGATACGTGGCGTAGTCCGTCCCGGCGTGAAGCGTGCCGGTGTGGAACACGGTCTTCCCGTTCCGACTTTCGGTGGTCCTCGAGAAGACCTCGCGGTCCAGGCGATCCATCCGGCGCACGACCTCGGCCATGTGCACGATCGCGTCGACGCCCTTCTCCGGCGCCGAGCCGTGCGCCGCGACGCCGTGCACGATCACGTCGATCCAGCCGAACCCCTGATGTTCGACGATCGCCCTCGGTAGGGCGTCGGGCTCGATCACGATCGCGGCGTCCATCGTGTGACGCTTCACCAGATCCTCGGAGCCGATCGAGACACCCTCCTCGTCGGCGACGCAGGCAAGCAGCACATCGCCGCGTAGACGCACGCCCGACTCCACGAGCGAACGCAGCGCGAGCAGGCCCGCGGCGCAACCACTCTTGTCGTCGGCCACGCCGAGCCCGATCATGCGGTCGCCGTCCATCGTCGGTTCCAACGCGCGGTCGGCCCAGTTCGCGTACCCCACCGTGTCGGCGTGGGCGTTGATCCCCAGGACCGGACCGCCGCCGGTGCCGCGCAGCCGAGCGATCAGGTTGACGCGACCCGGCTCGATCTCGTCGAACGCGACCTCGACGGGCAGATCGGACAGCCACGCGGCCATGGCGTCGGCCACGGCGCGCTCACCGCTGCCGGTGGGGATCAACCACGGGGTCACGGATTCGACCCGGACGAGGTCGGCCAAAAGTTTCGCGGATGCATCGTCGGTGATCGTCATAGGGTGGAGCCTCCTTCTACAGGTTCGTCCAATGGGAAATGACAGGCGACGCCGTGTGTCCCGCCGGCCGGAGCGGTCTCGGCCGAGGGGTCGATCGTGGTGCACATCTCGGGGCGGCCTAGAGCCTCGTACCGCCAGCAGCGCGGGTGGAACCGGCAGCCGCTCGGGACGTTACGGGCCGACGGCGTCTCGCCGACCAGCACGATCTGATCGGCGGCCGCGCCGGCCTCCGGAACCGGAATCACCGACACCAGCGCTTTTGTGTAGGGATGGCGGGGGTGCGCGATCACATCGGCCGACGGACCGATCTCGACGATCCGTCCCAAGTACACCACGGCGATCCGGTCGGCCACGACCCAGGCGAGAGAGAGGTCGTGCGTGATGAACAAGCACGACACCTGTCGACGATCGCGCAGGTCCAACATCAGTCGCAGGATGCCGGCGCGAAGCGACACGTCGAGCATCGATGTCGGTTCGTCGGCGACGATCACGGCCGGGTCCAACACCATCGTGGCCGCGACGGCCACGCGCTGTCGCTGGCCTCCAGACAGGTGATGCGGATGCCGCCGCGCGATCTCCGCCGCAGGATGCAGCCCGGCATCGGTCAGCGCCGCCAGCACCGCGCGCCGGCGTTCGGCTTTGTCCTTTGCGCGCCCGTGGATCGCCAGCGGCTCCGCGACCAGATCGAACACCGTCTGCCGCGGGTCCAGCGATTCGTACGGATCCTGGAACACCATCTGGATGGCGGCCCGGATCGGGCGCATGGTGCGATCCGACAACGCGGTGATGTCCTGCCCACGAAAGACGATCGAGCCGCTGCTCGTCGGCACCAGTCGCATCACGGCATGGGCGATCGAAGTCTTGCCGCAACCGGATTCGCCGACGAGCGCCAGGATCTCGCCGCGCTGCAAGTCGAAGGAGACGCCGTCAACGGCGAGCACCGGATTCACGTGGCGCCGGCGCGACGCGTACATCACGCGGAGATCCTCGACGTGCAGGATCGGCCCGTCAGTGCCCGGATCCGTGGCGAGCACGTCGGCCGTCACGGTTCCTCCCCGACCAGGTGACACGCCGCGGCGTGCTCCGGCCCCGCGGCACGCAAGGCGGGATCGTCGGTAGTACACCGTTCGATAGCTACCGGACAACGCTCGTGGAACCGGCAGCCGGGCGGGGGAGTGGCGAGGTCGGGCGGGTACCCCGGCATCCCGTCCACGAAACGCCGTTCGCCGCGGATGTTCGGGAACGCGTTCAACAATCCCTTCGTGTACGGGTGCGCGGGCCCGTCACCCGCAACCGCACCCGCCCTTTTCGGGGGGAACAGCGTCGACACCGACCCTTCCTCGACGAGCCGACCCGCGTACATGATCGCCACGCGATCGCACGTCTCGGCCAGCACCGAGAGGTCGTGCGAGATGAGGATCATCGACAGCCCGAGTCGTTCGCGCAGATCGCGCAAGAGCGTGAGGATCTGCGCCTGGGTCATCACGTCGAGCGCGGTGATGGGCTCGTCCGCCAGGACCAGTTGCGGCCTGCACGCAAGGGCCATCGCGATCATCACTCGCTGACGCATGCCTCCGGAGAGCTCGTGCGGGTAGTCGCGCCCGCGATCGCCGGGGATCCCGACCGCCTCCAACAGCTCGGTGACGCGACCGCGACCCTCGGTCGTGGAGGTCTCCTTCTCGTGCAGGTGGATCGGCTCCAGGATCTGGTCACCGATGCGTTGCACGGGGTTGAGCGCGTTCATCGCGCCCTGGAACACGACCGAGATCTTCCGCCAACGTAGGTCCGCCAGGTCCTTGTCCGACAGCGCGAGCACGTCGACGTTCCCCAGCCGGATCCGGCCGGTCACGGTCGCGCTCGAGGGCAGCAGACGCGGGATCGCGAGCGCCGTCGTCGTCTTCCCGCAGCCCGACTCGCCGGCCAGCCCGAGAGCCTGTCCCGGCTCGAGGATGAGGTTCACCCCGCCCACCGCCTCGACCGACCTTCCCGCGACGGCATAGCGCACGTGCAGATCTTCGATCTCCAACAGCGCCGTCATCGCCGCTCCCGCAGCCGAGGGTTCAAGATTCGGTCCAGCGTGTGTCCCGCCAGCGTGAACGCCAGCACCACCGAGACGATCCCCAATCCCGGCGGCAAGAAGTACCACCACGCCCCCCGTCCCACGGCACCGGTCACGAAAGCGAAGTGCAGCATCGTTCCCCACGAGACGTGGACGGGATCGCCCAGCCCCAAGAACGCGAGCGTCGCCTCCGCAAGGATGCTCGCGGCGATCACGAGTACGGCGTTGGCGAAGATCAACGGCGCGACGTTCGGCAACACGTGCCGCGTGATCAGCCGCAGGTGCGAGGCGCCCATCGACCGGACGCGCATCATGAACTGGCGTTCGCGGAGCGACAACACCTGTGAGCGCACGATCCGGGCGACGGGGGGCCATCCGGTCAGGCCGATCACCAGCACGAGGATGCCCAGGCTCTGACCGAAGATCGCGGCCAGGACGATCACGAGCGGGATCGTCGGCAGCACCAGGAAGAAGTCAGTTACCCGCATGAGGCCGCCGTCGACCCATCTCCCGAAGTAGCCCGCCACGAGTCCGACGATGGAGCCGACGAAGATCGAGATCACCGTGGCGACCAACCCGACGAACAACGAGATCTTCGCCCCTGCTAGGAACTGCCGGAACACGTCGCGGCCGAGCTCGTCGGTGCCGAGCCAATGCGCCCACGACGGCGGCGAGAAGATCGACGCCGCGCTCGTCCCTACCTCCGTGGGATCGAACGGGAAGACGACCGGTCCGATCACCGACACCACGAAGATGATCCCCAGCAAGATCAGGCCCGTTCGACCAGCGCGATCGCGCCAGATCTCGTGGAGGGTGCGACCCATCACAGCCCACGCGCCGGTGCGCTCGACGGTCTCGGCGACGACGGCCATTAAGCCTCACGCACCCGAGGGTCCAGTCGGCGGTAGAGCAGGTCGCTCAGGAAGTTCGCGA
>JAYUAK010000203.1:0-4519 GCA_043741335.1 Actinomycetota bacterium | reverse complement strand
CGGCCGCCGTGCAACGAGGGATCGTGGCGGCGACGGCGCAGTTCGGCAACGTCGAGGTCCAGGACCAGACGGGGTTCCGTGACAAGTACGCAGGGCAGGTGAACTCACTACTGGGGTTGGTGACGGCATTGCTCTTCATGGCGATCCTCATCGCTTTGTTCGGGATCATCAACACCCTTGGCCTCTCGATCTTCGAACGCCGGCGCGAGCTGGGACTGCTTCGAGCGGTGGGGATGAGTCGCCGACAGGTGAAGCGGATGATCCGTTGGGAGTCGGTGATCATCGCCATCCTTGGCGCGGTGCTGGGCCTCGTGATCGGTGTGTTCTTCGGGTGGTCGCTCCAACAGGCCCTCGTCGATCAAGGAGTCACAGAGCTCCGGATCCCGGTCGGTCAGTTAGCGGTGTATCTCGTGTTCGCGGGACTGGCGGGGGTGATCGCAGCGATCTGGCCGGCCAGGCGTGCGGCGAAGATGAACGTCCTGGAGGCCATCTCCTACGAGTAGCGACGAGCAGCGGCCGCCCAGTCGACCGATATCATGCTCTGCATGCCGCTTCTGACGCTGTCTGACGGTTCCCACATCGAGCTCCCCGAAGGGGAGCCCGTTGGCTCGGTACTCGCGTCCGAGGCGATCGCGGCTCGAGTGGACGGCGAGCTGCGCGACCTGTCGTTCGTTCCGGCGGGCGACGCCACGGTGGAGTCCTTGGCACCAACGCACGACGACGGTCTCCACGTGCTCCGGCATTCGACCGCGCACGTCATGGCCCAGGCCGTCTGCGCCCTCTACCCAGGGGCGAAGGTCGCCATCGGCCCCGCCATCGACGATGGCTTCTACTACGACTTCCAGCTCCCCAAGCCGCTGTCCTCGGACGACCTCCCAGTTATCGAGGAGCGGATGCGCGAGCTGATCGCCGCCGATCAGCCGTTCGTGCGCGAGGAGGTCGCGCGCGCCGAAGCCCTCGAACGTCTGTCGGATCAACCATTCAAGACCGAGATCGTGGAGGGCTTGACCGAGGCGGACGGCGACGGCGAGGTCGGGGCGGGTGACTCGATCACGCTCTACCGCAACGATGATTGGGCGGACCTGTGTCTCGGGCCGCACGTGCCGTCCACGGGCCGGCTGGGCGTCTTCCGGCTCACGAGCGTCGCCGGCGCGTACTGGCGCGGTGATGCGACCCGCCCGATGCTGACCAGGATCTACGGCACGGCGTGGGCGACCGATGCGGATCTCGACGCCCACTTGGTTCGCTTGGAAGAGGCCGAACGACGGGACCACCGCAAGTTGGGCCTCGAGCTCGACCTGTTCTCGTTCCCGGAGGACATCGGGTCCGGGTTGGCCGTCTTCCACCCGAAGGGCGGTCTCGTGCGCATGCTGATGGAGGACTACTCCCGTAAGCGTCACGAAGAAGCCGGATACGAGTTCGTGTACTCGCCGCACATCTCCAAGTCCGATCTGTTCGAGACGTCCGGACACCTCCAGTGGTTCGCCGAAAGCATGTTCCCGCCCATGCAGCTCGACGGTGGCGTCGACTACTACCTGAAGCCGATGAACTGCCCGTTCCACATCCTGATCTTCAAGAGCCGGACGCGGAGCTACCGTGAGCTGCCGTTGCGCCTGTTCGAGTTCGGATCCGTGTATCGATACGAGAAATCGGGCGTGATCCACGGGCTCACCCGGGTTCGCGGCATGACCATGGACGATGCCCATATCTTCTGCACGAAGGAGCAGATGGGTGGCGAGCTCCGATCGCTCCTCACGTTCGTGCTCGACCTGCTGCGCGACTATGGCCTCGACGAGTTCTACCTCGAGCTTTCGACCAGGCCTGAAGGCAAGGCCGTCGGCACCGTCGAGGAATGGGACGAGGCCACCGAGACGCTCCGTCAGGCCGCGCTCGCGATGGAGCTGAACCTGGTCATTGACGAAGGCGGCGGCGCGTTCTACGGACCGAAGATCTCGGTCCAGGCCCGCGACGCCATCGGTCGCACCTGGCAGATGTCCACGATCCAGGTCGATTTCCAGTTGCCTCAGCGGTTCGACATGCAGTACTCGGGCGACGACAACGCCCGGCACCAACCGGTCATGATCCATCGGGCGCTCTTCGGGTCGATCGAGCGATTCTTCGGCGTGCTGACCGAGCACTACGCGGGGGCGTTCCCCCTGTGGCTCTCCCCGGAGCACATCCGGTTCGTTCCCGTGGCCGATCGACACATCGAGCATTGCGAAGGGCTGGCGGCGAGCGCCCGCCAGGCGGGACTCCGTCCGTTCATCGACGACTCGAAGGAGACCGTCGGCAAGAAGATCCGTGCTTCACAGTTGATGAAGGCTCCGTACACGTTGGTCGTCGGCGATCGCGACATCGAGGCCGGCACGCTCACCGTTCGCGATCGCGAGGGGAACGAGACGCCGGGCTTGATGTTCGATGATGTGATCGCTGCCCTCATTGAAGAGGTGCGGACGCGATCGCTGACCCAGACGCGCTTCGGAGGCTGAGTGGACCACCTCTGGAGCCCCTGGCGTATGCAGTACATCCAGGAGGCGAAAGAGGAGCCCGACGACGCCACGTGCGTCTTCTGCTCGATCCCGGGAACCGAGGACGATCGGGTGCTCACCCGCAGCGAGCTGGCGTACGTCGTGCTCAACAAGTTCCCGTACAACCCGGGACACCTGCTGATCGTGCCGCTCCGCCATGTCGGCGACTTGGAAGACGTGACCGCGCAGGAAAACGCAGAGCTCCAAGCGCTCTTGCAGCGCTCGATCGCCGCGCTCCGTGAAACGTCGGAGCCGCACGGCTTCAACGTCGGGCTCAACCTCGGACGGATCGCCGGCGCGGGGATCCCTGGGCACTTGCATTGGCACGTGGTTCCGCGCTGGAGCGGCGATACGAACTTCATGCCGGCCGTGGGGCAGACGCGCGTCCTGCCCGAGTTGCTCGCCGAGACGTATCGGCGACTGAAGCCGGGGTTCGAGGCATGACGCAGGTACAGATGGGCTCACTGGACGTGCCGGGAGGATCCCTGTTCTGCGAGATGGCCGGAGAGGGCCCGGTGGCCACGCTCATCCATCCAGGCCTCTGGGATTCGCGAACATGGGATCTTCAAGTTCCGGTGCTGCTCGACGCGGGTTTCCGCGTGCTGCGCTATGACCTCCGTGGATATGGACGGTCGAGCCGGCTGACGGGGGAGCCCTACTCGCACGTGCGCGATCTTGCCGCGCTCCTGGACGCGCTCGACGTGACGCAGACGCTGCTCGTCGGATGCTCCTTGGGCGGCGCCGTCGCGATCGACTTCACGCTTGAGCATCCCGATCGCGTCCAGGCGCTCGTCGTGGCAGCGTCGGGTCTCGGAGGCTTCGAAGGTCTCGAGGAAGAGAACGATTGGTGGGAGGTTCGCGACGGCCCGATCGAAGCCGCGATCAAGGCGGGCGACTTGGATCGCGCCCAGGACCTCCGTCTGGAGATCTGGGCGCTGCTCGGGACGAGTGATGACGCCGGCCGCAGGATCCGTGAGATCGCCTTCGACAACATCCACGAGATCACGATGGATGAGAGTGCTGAGGAGGAGCTCGATCCGCCGGCCGCGATGCGTTTGGGCGAGATCGACGTCCCAACGCTCGTCCTGATCGCCGAGTACGACCCACCGTTTCAGCGGCGGGGTTGCGAGCTGATCGCTCACGGGATCCTCGGCGCGCGCAAGGTGACGATCGAAGGCGCCGACCACGTCATCAACCTCCGTCAGCCGGAAGCGTTCGACCGGGTCGTGCTGCCGTTCCTGGCCGAAGTACTCTGAGACAGACTAGAGGTCCAGCGTGAGCTACTTCTTCTGGGCTTCCTCGCGAGCCTTCTGATACTCGGCGATGACCTTCTGAGCCAGGTGCGTCGGTAGCTCCTCGTAGTGCGAGAACGTCATGGAGAACGCGCCGCGGCCTCCGGTCATGGATCGAAGGTCGATGACATAACGTGCGACCTCGGCTTGCGGGACCACCGCGTGGATCCGTTGCTTGCCGCCGCCGATCTGGTCGATGCCGCCGATCTTTCCGCGCTTGGCGTTCAGATCTCCCATGACGTCGCCGGTGTAGGCCTCGGGAACGATGACCTCCAGATCGACGACCGGCTCGAGCAGCACGACACCGGCCGCCTCGACGGCCTCCTTCAGCGCGAGGGACCCGGCGATCTGGAACGCCATATCCGATGAGTCGACCGGATGGAACTTCCCGTCGATCAGTCTGACCTTGATGTCGACCATGGGGTTGCCGCTGATCACGCCGTCGGACATGGTCTTCACGATGCCCTTCTCGATGGACGGGATGAACTGGGAGGGCACCGAGCCGCCGAAGACCTTGTTCTCGTAGACGAAGCCCTCACCCCGCGGCTGGGGTTCGAGCTCGATGTTGCAGACGGCGTACTGGCCATGACCGCCCGTCTGTTTCACGTGACGACCGAGGCCTTTCGACTTCGTCTTGACCGTCTCCCGGTACGCGATCTTCGCCGGGTGCGTAACGACCGCCACGCCGAACTTGCGCTT
>JAYUAK010000202.1:0-4526 GCA_043741335.1 Actinomycetota bacterium | reverse complement strand
GCTCGGGAGGCTGCTCGCAAGCAGGCTCAGAGAACGGCCAGGCTCCGACGCGTCGCGACGTTCGCCGTCATCGCCCTGGTCGCGCTCCTGATCCTTCATTTCCTCCAGCGAGCTGCGAGCACCCGCCCCATCCCGCAGGCGGCGATCGCGGCGGCGAAGGCCGGCGGCTGCACCGGCGTCGAGACGCCCGCGTCGAGCGCGCCCGGCGGCCAACACATTGCGTCGGGGGCCGGCTACGGCTACGACCAGCATCCCGCGACGTCGGGCTTCCACGATCCCTCGCCGCTCGCCATCCCGCCGCACGTATATCCGTCGCCACTCCAGGAGACCCGCGCGGTGCACAACCTGGAGCACGGCGCTGTGATCGTGTACTACCGCGGATCAGGTGACGGCGCGCTGCCAACCGTCGTCCTCGACGGGATGACGACGATCGCGAACGCGACGAACAACGTGATCCTGGCGCCCTATGAGCAGCTGCCAGATGGGACGGCTCTCGCGTTCGCGGCCTGGAACAAGCTGCAGACCTGCCCGGCTACCGTGACTGGGGCCCAGGCGCGGGTGATCGCGCTGGGGTTCATCCAAGCGTTCGTGTGCACCAGCAACGCTCCGGAGGGGAACCTCGGCCAGGGCTGCTAACCGGGATCGTCAGGACGTTCGACACGTCCCGCCGCTCGGACACGTGATGGTGCCGTGCTCGAACGTGGCCGACGTGGTGCCGTTGTCCAACTGTTGGACACGCGAGGTCGGGAACCCCAGGGGTCCGCCCGCTCCTTCGTGGTCGAGGTAGAACGCCAGCACGTCTCCCGACAGCGTGAACGCGCCGATCCCACCCTTCCGGTAGATCCGGCCTTGCTCGAAGTCCACACGTGAGCAGCCCAGGGGACAGCTCAGGTCCAGGATCTTCGCGAGGTTGATCGGGTCGGCGACCGGAAGGCCGAGTGACCCTGGAGCCCCGCCGACCGTGAGGTATTCGTCGTAGACAGGCCCCTTCAGCCAGACGGTCGCCTCGACGGCGGTGTTGTGGTAGATGGCTCCTGTTTGGAATTGCTGACGGCTTCCTCCCGGCACGGTCTTCGTCGCCGACGTGGGTTGACCCGGCTCGCACATCAGGGAGTCGTACTTCGTTCTGATGTCGCCAAGCACGTTCTTGTCCGCATTGATCCACACTCGATCGTCCGGGAGGGACAGAGCGGAACGGAGCTCGCTGCCGGTGACGGTTGCATCGCCAGCGGCGCCATGCACGACTGCATCGACGATCCGGCCGGAAACACCTCGACGAACGGTACCGAACCCGGACACCGTGCCGATGTCGCCCGTGTACGCGACGAGCGCGGTCGTCAACGCGTGCGCGGAGAACGCGCGATTCCAGTCGGTCCACGGGTTCGCGGCCGTGTAGTCGCCTGGATCGCACACGCCTGCCAGGTACGGGTAGGTCGCAAGAGGCGTCCCCCACTGCACGTTCAGGTCCTCGGTGTGCCCGCCGTCGGAGGCCGTGAACACCGTGAGCGCGACCGCGCCCTTGTAGGTCACGATCTGGTTCGCGGTCGACCGCACGGCCTTCACCCAGCGTTGCCCGTCGAGCCCGCCCTCCTTGTCCCAGCCGATGTACACCTGATCGGTGGAACCGTCGGTGAGGTGGCAATTGCAGGATGCCTGGACGCCGTATGTTCGGAGCTTGTACAGCGCGAAGCTTCGTGCCGCGGTCGCCTGGGCACGCAGCGCTTCCATCGGCCAGCTGCTGGGCACTTCACCGATCCCGAGCAGGTACTGCTCGAACGGCACCTGAAGGATCAACCGCAACGAACAGCCGCCCGTGCACGCCATCAGGTTGAACTCGAGGAAGCCTCGGTTGTAAGTCGCGCCCCCCTCGGGCGCCGTGGCGCGAGCGCCATGGTCGGCGTAGGTGGCAAAGAGATCGGACGACGCGCTCCCCCAGGTTTGACCGCCGACCACGTCACCGGCGGCGTCGTGGATCTCGTAAGCGCCGTCGACCACCTTCACGACCCACGTCTCCCCGTCCGGGATCTTGCCGACGGGCGTGCCCCCCACCGGCCGATTGATCGACACACGCACGGGACCAGCGGCTGCGGTCAAGTGGATCGTGGTCTCGCCGGAGGTCAGCGCGATGCGGACATCGCCCGGTGGGTTGGACGCCTTGATGACCTTCGTTCCGCTGTAGAAATGGGTGAGGATCTTCTTCGAAGTCCAGCCCTCGCTCGCGAGACCATAGGCACCCCACTGCGAGAGGCCGAGCCCGTGGCCCCAGCCGGAGCCGTAAAGCGTGAAAGCGCCGCCAGCACGGGCGGAGGCCGCAGGAAGAAGAGCCGCCGAAACGGCCACGACCAGTATGAATGAACGGATGCGCCGCATGGAGGGTTCCCCGGGTCGGAGCCGGCACCGTAACACACCATTTCCGCCCGATCGGCGAACTACTCAGCGGCGGCCTGCGTGCCCGCGGCGACGCGCGCGCCCTCCAATGCGAACCCGTTGGGTACGGAAGAACCCTCCCCCAGAACGCATCCCATGAGCGTTGCGCCACTTCCCACGCGCCCCCCGGGACCGACGATGGACGCCACGATGCGCGTCTGCGGTCCTACGACCGCGCCTCGGTGGATCACGGAGTCATCGATCTGCGCTCCGGCCCCGACAACGGCGCCCGGGCCCACTGCAACCCATCGGCCGAGGTGCGCCTGAAGGTCGACATCGGCGGTGTCGGACACCCAGGGCGACGGATACGACACGCCGTGCACCTTGCCTTCGAACAGATCGAAGTGCGCCTGCAGGTATTGCGCGGGCGTGCCCAGATCGAGCCAGTACGCGTCGGAGCCGAACCCCGAGACGTGGTGCCCGGCGGCGATGACGGCCGGGAACACATCGCGTTCGATCGAGATCTGTTCACCCGGCGTCCAGCTCTTGAGCACCGCTGGATCTAAGAGATACGTCCCGGCGTTGATGTCTCCCGCGATCGCTTGGTCCGGTTTCTCCCGGAACTCGAGCACGCGGTCGTCCGCATCGGTCAGCACTAAACCAAACGCCCGTGCATCCTCCACGTGATGCAAAGCGATGGTGACCGAGGCATCGTGTGCCCGGTGCGAACGCAGCATCGCCGTGAGGTCGAGGTCGGTGAGGATGTCGCCGTTCAGCGCGAAGAACGGCTCTGCGGTCCCCAGGGCTTCAAGGGCGTTGACGATCGCTCCCCCGGTGCCGAGCGGCGTGGTCTCGGTGATCCAGGTGATGGCAGGGTCCCCATGTCTTGACTCGATGAACGGGTCGAACATCTCCTCGAGGTATGGGGACGACAGGACGACCTCGTGCACGCCGTGGCGGGCCAGGTGGTCAAGGACATGGTCGAGCGACGGGCGATCCATCAATGGGACGAGCGGCTTGGGCATCGTCTCGGTGAGCGGACGCAGACGCGTTCCCTCGCCTCCAACCAGCACGACCGCCTTCATCCCGTGAACCTCCCCTTGAGCCAGGCCACCTCACCACGGATGCGGAGCGCCATCCAGGCGAGCGGCAGCGTCAGTTTCCGCCATCCAGCCGCTCGGTGTTTGCGGTAGTAGCGGTAGATGCTCGCCGAATGCATCAGCGTCATCCGGCGAGAACGGCCGGTCGACACGCCGAGCTCGTGGAGGATCTCGACCTCGGGAGTGAACAGGACGGTCCAGCCCGCGTCGTGCAGGCGGGTGGCCATATCCAGCTCCTCTCCATAAAGGAGGAACGACTCGTCCAGCAGGCCCACCTCGTCGAACGCCTTGCGCGGGAACAACATGCAGCAACCCGAGACCCAGTCGACCTGACGCTCGGTCGACCGGTCCCAACCCCGCATGTGATACCGAAGCGTGAACCGGTTTCCCGGCGCGAACGGCCCGAGGAATCCGTGGCCGACGGCATCGACGACGCTCGGGAGTGGCCGCCCGCTGGGGTACACGGATCCGTCGGTGCTGCGGACCATCGGCCCCACGATCCCCGCGCGGGGGTTCGCGTGAGCCACCGCGACGTAGTCCTCGAGTGTTCCCTTCCACCACTCGGCGTCGGGGTTCAACAACAGCACGTACGGCGCATCGGTGGATCGGATCCCCTGGTTCCACGCGGGCGACAGAAAGACGTTCGCCGGATTCTCGATCAGGCGGGCCCATGGATGCGCGGCGATGGCAGCCGTATGGCTGCCGTCGTGTGATGCGTTATCGATCACCAGCACGTCGATAGCGATCTCACCGCGGTGCGCCTCGAGGGAGGCCAGGCAACGCTCCAGGTATTCACCCGTGTTGAAGTTCACGATCACGACGGCGAGCTCCGCCGCCCGCGAAGCGATCGTTGGGGGGGCGGTCATGAATGCGGGGTCTGGGCAACCAGAACGATGCCCACCATGATGAAGAAGACGCCCAACCATCGAAGTCCAGGGATCGTCTCGTCGAGCACGAACTTGTCTGCAAGCAAGATCAGGACGTAGGACAGGGACGCGAACGGATACGCGAACGAGAGCGACGTGCGCGACAGGACGGCGAGCCACACCACCGCGCTGA
>JAYUAK010000201.1:0-10508 GCA_043741335.1 Actinomycetota bacterium | reverse complement strand
AGACGGCCACCGAATCGCCGAACGCTTCGTGGAGGTCATCACAGGTCCGGGCAGGCGGTGCGCTCGAAACGTTGGCACTGGTGGTGGCGAGCGGTCCGGCCGCCAACAGGATGGCCATGGCCAAGGGGTGACGGGGTACGCGCAATCCGATCGTCTGTGCGTCACCACCGAGCTCCCACGACCGGCTGAGGTTGGTTCGGGGGAGCACCATCGTCAATGCGCCTGGCCACAGCACGCTCACACGATCGGCGCGGTCGTCGAAATGAGCCAACGTGCGCGCCACCTCCACGTCCGCGACCAGGACCGGCAACGGGAGCTCGCGGGACCGCCGCTTCGCCTCGAACAACTTTCCCGTGGCGGAAGGATCGTCGGATCGCGCGGCGATCCCGTAGACCGTGTCGGTCGGGAAGACGATCAGCTCGCCCCGGCGTACGGCGTCGGCGGCGTCCTCGATAGCCGTCATGCGTGCTTCCGCGCCAGCACGACGCGGTCGCGGCCGGCCAGATCCTGCTCGAGCCTGACGTCGACGAGGCCAGCAGCCGAAGCTGCGGCACGAACCGCGGCACCTTGCGTCTCGCCGATCTCGACCGTCAACGCGCCGCCCGCTCGCAGCACCACGGCCGACTGGGAGAACAGACGCTCATAGACGCCGACGCCTCCCAACAGCGCCGTGGTGGGGTCGGCTCGCACCTCGGGCGGCAGCGTCGCCAGCTCGTCGGCGGCAACGTACGGAGGATTGCTCACGATGAGGTCGACGGCTCCAACGAGCGAGGACTCCACGGGATCGAGCAGGTCTCCTTCGAGCACTTCGACGTCCAACCCCAAGCGGCCCGCGTTTTCTCTCGCCAGCGTCACCGCGTCCGAAGAGATGTCGATCGCCATCACGCAAGCGTCGGGACGTTCCGCCTTGATGGCAAGCCCGATCGCTCCCGTGCCCGTCCCCACGTCGACGACGATCGGCTCCGAGAGGTGCGTGATCGACGCGAGCGCAAACTCGACCAGGATCTCGGTCTCCGGCCGCGGGATGAAGACACCGGGCCTGACGAGTAGCGTCAGCCGCCGGAACGCTTGTTCGCCGGTCAGGTGCTGCAGGGGTACGCCGACGCAGCGCCGACAGAGCGCGCGCCCGAACCGCTTCGCCTCGGTTGTCGAGAGTCCTTCGTCTCGGGCGTAGAGCCCGGCTCGATCGGTATCCAGGATCCGAGCGAGGAGCACCTCCGCGGTGGGGAGTGGACTATCGACTTCGTGGCGAGACAAGTAGTCGGCCGCACGGCGAAGGACCTCGGCGGGACGCACGGGCTCACGTCTGCTCGTTCGGAGAGGCGAGCTGGTCGGCGCGCTCCGCCGAGCGGAGCAGATCGACGAACGCATCGAGCTCCTCACCGCCGAACAACACGTCTTGAAGTCTGTGCGAGGTGTGCTTGATCCGATGGTCCGTGACCCGGCCGTCGGGGAAGTTGTAGGTGCGGATCTTCTCGGCGCGTTCGCCGGAACCGACCTGCGATCGTCGGCTCGCCGCCTCCTTCGCCTGGGCCTCATCCTGAGCGGCCTTCAAGAGCCGGGCGCGCAGGTAGCGCATCGCCTTCTCGCGATTCTGCAGCTGCGACCGCTCTTCCTGGCACTCGACCTTGATCCCCGTCGGCTTGTGGATGATCCGCACGGCCGAGTCGGTGGTGTTCACGGACTGTCCACCGGGGCCGGACGAGCGGTAGACATCGATGTGCAGATCCTCGGCACGGATTTCGACCTCGACCTCCTCGGCGACTGGAAGCACGGCCACGGTGGCCGTGGAGGTGTGGATCCGTCCCGCGGACTCGGTCACCGGCACACGCTGGACCCGGTGAACGCCGGACTCGTGTTTGAGTCGCGTGTACGCGTCCTTGCCACGAACCTCCATCACCACTTCCTTGAATCCGCCAACCTCAGCCTCGGAGGCCGAGAGGACTTCGGTCTTCCATCGGTGACGCTCGGCAAAGCGCCGATACATCTCGAACAGCTCACCCGCCCAGAGCGCGGCCTCCTGCCCACCTGCACCTCCACGGATCTCGACGATGACGTCCTTACCGTCGTTCGGATCCTTGGGGATGAGGAGCATCTCGAGGCGCGCCCGGAGCTCCTGCGCGCGAGTTTCTGCGCGGCCGGCCTCGTCACCGAAGTAGGCGGCCATCTCCGGATCTGCCTCGGAGGTCTCCATCTGGCGGGCCTCCTCGGCCTGCTGAACGACCTGCCGATACTCGCGATACGGCTGCACGATCTCCTGAAGCTCCGAGAAAGCCCTCCCCAGGTCGCGCATCCGCTCTTGGTCACCCGTAACACCGGCATCGGAGAGCTCCAGAGAGACGGCTTCGTAGCGGGATTCGATCTCCGCGAGTCGGGTGTCGAGAGAAGTGGCCATCACATGACTATCCTGCCGATTATCCCGGCGATTGTCGCGGACGCGCGGAACCGCTCGCGGGGCAGTGGAGATCCGACAGACTCGACCGGCTACGCGGTGGGCGAGTCCTCGGGCGAGTCGTCGTCCGAGTCATCCTCGAAATCGAGCTCGAGCGAGTGCATGTCTGGCAGATCCAACCCGTCGTCGGCGAGCATGCCCTCGAGACTGTCAACCGTGTCACCTTGATCGCTGGCGTGTCCTTCGCCCGCCTGCTCATGGTGTTCCGCCGCGGGAGCTGAGGAGGGAGCCAGCTCAACGACCGGCTGCGTCGCCGTCACCGGTTGGGGTGCTCTTTCGACGACGGGCGGCTCAGCGGGAACAGGCTGCGGCGCCGCGATCGGATCGTCGATCGCCACCTCCAGCTCCTTGGCAACACCGATCAGGCGCGACTGCATGTCTTGCAGTTGCTGTACCAGGTTCTCCCGGCGCGCCGAGAGTCCTACCACCACGCGATCCGCCTCCACCTTCGCCCGCTCCAGGAGCTCGTTCCCCTCTTGCCGGGCTTCCTCTGCGTGCGATTGCGCATCGACACGGATCCGATCGGCCTCGGTTCGAGCCTCGTTGATCATGCGAGCTGCATCGGCGCGGGCCTCGCTCAGGATGTCCTCCGCCTCCTGATCGGCCGTGGCGAGGAGGGTCGTCAGACGCTTCGACAGTCGTTCGTACGGATCTTCCGAGGGAGGAGGACCGGGCGGCGAGCCTTCCATGCTGCCTTCATGCAGTCGAGCCTCTTGGAGCTGTTGTTCGAGGCCCTTGACCTGCTCGGCGACCTGTCCCAAGTAATCGCGGACCTGATCGGGATCGTAGCCACGGCGGACGGAGGCGAACTCACGCCGGCGGATCTGGGCGGCACTTGGTAGAAACGGCAGATCGATGTCGGTGGCCATAGCGCAACCTCCCGGGGTCGTCGGGAACCCACTTATCTTCGGGGCGTGATGGGGCCGATGCAACGACCCTCGGCGACGAGTATCGGCAGGTCAGGACATCAGCTGGAGGACTCTGCCGCCTCGGCTTCGCGCCGGAGCACCTCGTCGAACGAGGCGATCGCCACCTGGATCTGAGCGCGATCGGGGGGTTGGGTCGTGATGCGTTGGAGCCACAATCCGGGTGCCATGAGCATCCGCATCGCCGTCGACGTTTGGAATCGGGCCCCCAGACGCAGCGCCTCGTACGCGACGCCGGCGATCAACGGGATGGCCACCACCCGCGATCCGATCCTCCACCAGATCCCCGGTGTGCCGAACAGCGTGAACACGAAGATGGTGATGATCATGACGATGATCAGGAAGTTCGTTCCACAACGAACGTGCACCGTCGAGTAGTGGTCCACGTGCTCGGGATCGAGAGGATCGCCGTGTTCGAAAGCGGCGATCGTCTTGTGCTCGGCGCCGTGATACTCGAACACCCGGTGGATGTCCTTCGTCCGGCCGATCAACCAGAGATAGGCCACGAAGAGCGCGATGCGGAATATGCCTTCGAGCACGTTGATGAGGATGCTTCCTTCGACGTGCCGCTGGATCCACGCGAAGAGCAGGGTCGGTCCAAGCACGAAGATCGCCACGAACGCGATCATCGCGAGCGCAAGTGCCAGACCGACCTGTCCAGATGTGAGCTGCTCTTCTTCCTCCATCGATTGGTTCGTCGCGATGAGCAGCGCGCGCGTTCCGATCGCGAGCGATTGACCCAAGACGATGATCCCGCGCAGGAACGGCTTCGCGAAGAAGGGATGGCGCTTGGCGACCGAGTCGATGTCGTGGGACTCGATATGGATGTCGCCGGCGGGTCGGCGGACGGCAACCGCCCAGTGGTCCGCGCCGCGCATCATGACGCCCTCGACCACGGCCTGGCCGCCGTAAAGGTGCGGTCGCGCGGTCGCGCTGTCGGTCACGGGATCGAAGGCTGCCCGGTCAGCCCTGCTGGGCCTGCTGGGTCTTGGCGTAGCGACGCTGGAACCGCTCGACGCGACCGCCGGTGTCCATCAGCTTCTGCTTTCCTGTGTAGAACGGGTGGCAGTTCGAGCAGATGTCGGACCGGATCTCGCTCACGGTTGAACGGGTCTGGAACGTGTTCCCGCAGGAACAGTGGACGTTGGCCAGCTGGTATTCGGGGTGGATGCCTTGCCTCATGTTCGGTGTCTCCTCTCGGACGCCGTAGCGTACTCGCCCGGCAGCGAACTCCTGGCCCGGCAACTAGCTCCCGGACGGCGCCTTGGCGATCTCCTTCAGGAACTGCTCGTTCGACTTCGTCGCGCGGATCTTGTCCGTCAGCAACTCGAGCGCAGCGCCGGGCTCCAGTGCGTGAAGCACGCGGCGGAGCTTGACGACGAGCGCAAGCTCCTCCACGGGCATAAGCAGCTCTTCCTTGCGGGTCCCCGACGCGTCGACGTTGATCGCCGGGAACAACCGCTTCTCCGCCAGTGAACGATCAAGACGGAGCTCCATGTTCCCGGTTGCCTTGAACTCCTCGAAGATGACCTCGTCCATGCGGGACCCGGTCTCGACCAGGGCGCTCGCGATGATCGTGAGCGACCCGCCCTCCTCGATGTTGCGCGCTGAGCCGAAGAACCGCTTCGGCGGGTAGAGCGCCGTGGAGTCCACACCACCAGACAGGATCTTGCCGGAGGCGGGCGCCGCCAGGTTGTAGGCGCGCGCCAGCCGGGTGATCGAGTCGAGCAGGATCGCCACGTCCTGGCCCAGCTCCGCCAGCCGGCGCGCCCGATCCAACACGAGCTCGGTGACCTGGATGTGCTGGTCGGGAGGCTTGTCGAACGTCGAGTACACGACCTCGGCGGCCGGCACGGTTCGCTGCCAGTCGGTAACCTCCTCCGGCCGCTCGTCCACCAGCAGCACGATCACGTGGGTTTCCGGGCTCGAGTTGATGATGCCGTTCGCGATCTGCTTGAGGATGGTCGTCTTGCCAGCCTTCGGCGGTGACACCACCATGCCCCGCTGACCCTTGCCGATCGGCGCCACCATGTCGATGATCCGCTCGGCAACCGACAGGGGGCCGTTCTCCAGGCGGAAGCGGTCGTCCGGGAACAGGGGCGTCAGCTTGTCGAAGTTCGCACGGGCGCGGGCCGCCTCGACATCCATTCCATTCACGGTGTCGATCTCGAGCAACGCGAAGTACTTCTCGCTGTCCTTGGGGCGACGCACCTTTCCGGCCACGGTGTCTCCTTTGCGGAGCGAGAACCGGCGGACCTGGGAAAGCGAGACGTAGATGTCCTCGGGCCCCGGTAGGTAACCAGACGTCCGCAGGAATCCATAGCCCTCGGGCAAGATGTCGAGAAGGCCGGTCAGGACCGGTGCGTTCTCAAGCTCATCGGTCCGATCCTGCTCCTCGCGGACCCGACGCTCCTCGCGGACGCGACGGCGTTCCTCTCGGGAAGGCCGTGCGCGTCGGTCGCCCTGAGAGCGGTCGCCTTGTGGCCGGTCGCCTTGTGGCCGGTCGCCCTGGGGGCGGTCACCCTGAGAACGGTCACCTTGAGGCCTGTCACCCTGAGAGCGGTCGCCTTGAGGGCGGTCACCCCGGGGACGGTCGCCCTGCGGGCGATCGGACTGCTGCCGTTCGGACCGCACGCCAGAGTCGCGGTTGTCGTTGCGCTCCGCGCCATCGACACGGATCTCCCCGTTCGTTCGCCCGTCGGCGTCGTTGCCGTCGTCGTGGTCGTGGTCGTGGTCGTCGTCGTTGTCGTTGTCGCCGTGCTCACGCGTGGCGGCATCGGGGCGGTCGCCCGATCTCCCAGGCGTCATGATCGCGGTTGCGGTCGCCGCCGGGCCGTTCGCGGAGGTCCCGTCATCTGCGGAACGCGAGACGATCGCGTCGATCAATCCCGCCTTGCGCAGCTTCTGCGAACCCTCGATACCCAGACCCTGCGCGATCTGCTGCAACTCGGGAATCAGTTTCCCCTCCAGCTCGTTTCGTTCGGTCGTCGTGTCCATGAGGCTATGCCTCTCCCTTCAACTCGTTCTGGAGCTTGGTCCAATCAGCCTGGAACTTCTCCAGACCGAGGTCGGTCAGTGGATGCTTCACCAATTTGGTGAAGACGTCGTATGGCATCGTCGCGATGTCGGCGCCGGCGAGCGCCGCGTCGATGACGTGCATGGGATGGCGGAGCGAGGCGGCGAGCACGTTCGTCTCGTAGCCCTGCACCGCGTAGAGCTCGCAGATCTGTCGCAGCATGTACATGCCGTCGCTACCGGAATCGTCGAGCCGGCCGAGGAATGGGGACACGATGTACGCGCCGATCTCGGCGGCCAGGATCGCTTGCGCAGGCGAGAAGACCAGCGTCACGTTGATCCTGATGCCTTCATCGGTCAGCCGTTTGCCGCACTGAAGTCCATCCGGCGTCATGGGCACCTTGACGATGGCATTCGGGGCCTTCTGCGACAGACGAACGCCTTCGTCGTACATGGCGTCGGCCTGCGGCTCCGTGGTCTCGAGCGAAATGTCGCCGGACACTTCTTCCAGGATCTGCTTCCACACCAGGTCGGGATCTTCGTTCTCTTTGGCAACCAAGGACGGGTTCGTCGTCACGCCCTTCAGCACGCCCCAACGGTTGATCTCGCGGATCTCGTCGATGCTCGCGGTGTCGAGGAACAGCCTCATCCGATCCTTCCTTCTGTTGTCGTCCGTGGCGTTGTCGTCTTCGTCGTTGGGGACATCTCCGCCGCACGCGCGGTGGCACGTTCCATCACCAGATCGATGACCGCAGCGATCGATTGGTCGAAGCCGTAGTTGGGGATGACCGGCACGTCGTGCGAGAGCGCCTGGCTCTTCACGTACGTCTGGAGCCGGCGGATGTTGTCGAACCCCTTCGCGTAGCGCTGGGCCGGCCGCCCCGTGATCGCGTCCCCGCGCGCACCGAAGTGCGAGCGGTGGCGTTCCTCGTCGTCCACCGAGATCACGAACGGCACAGCAAGGATCCTGCCGCCGAACGTCTCCAGGTCGAAGAACCCCGGGACCACGTGCGCGCCCTCGATGATGATGCTCGTGCCCTCCATCGCGGCGCGCTCGATCAGCGCGTTGATGCCGACCGCGACGGCGGCCGTCTGCTCGCGGAACCCGACGATGAGCGGGTCGGCCGCTCGCGTCGGTGGCTCGCGGAGCGCCGCATCGGCCTCGAACGAGGATGTGTGGAGTGTGGGCATCAGCTCCGGGGAGAACATGGAGCGCATGACCTCACGGATAGCGTCCGTTGCCACGAATCGGACGATCCCCAGACGCGCGGCCAGCTGCGTGGCGATCGTGGACTTGCCCACCCCGGTCGCCCCGCCGATCAGGATCACGAGCGGCACGTCGAGGTTCTCGACCTCGCGCCACCGAAGGAAGTTCTTCGCGTACCGATCGCCGGCCGTCTCGGTCAGGACCTCGAGCGCCAGCTCTGCGAGCTCGGGTGTGGTGAGCGAAGTCGAGCCCCGCGCGCGCAGGCGTGCCTCGATCTCTTCGGCCACTTGGTACGCCCGGAACGGCGAGAGGCCGGTCACCATGACCTGCGATGCCATGAGCCCTTTCGAATACGGCAGCCCCGGCTCGCGATCCGAGATCACGATGTGTGGGGTCTTGCTTCCGTTCTCCGTCACCGCTGTTTCCCTCTATTTCCTTGGTCCCTGTTTCCTCTACCGCGTTCGATAGCGAGGTCGATCACGTCACCGAGCGCCGAGTCGAGATCGGTGGGCCCCTCGACCGCGATCGCGCGATTGTCGACGAAGACGACCTCCGCTCCGCGGGCCAGGGCTCGCTCGCACGCCACTTCGACGGCTGCCGCCTTCAGCTCCGTGAGGAGGATGTCGAATGCCTCCGCGCCTTCCATGTCCTCCGCCAAGCCGGCCCTGTCGGCCAGCCGGGCGCTCCACCCCACGACCGTGCATCCATGCGTTGCCTCGAGGTGATCGATCTGCCTCGCGGCGACCGCAGGAGGCGCCGTCGTGGTGAAGAACACCCGTTCGCCCCTCACATCAGCCAGTGGAACCGGGATGAAGTCGGTCACGATCTGCCGCGAGTCATCGAGGAAGCGGCGGACGTGGGTGCGAAGTGCGGAGAGGTGTTCGTGCCCAGCAACTGGGCCGGTCGCCATGGTAACAACGAGAAGGTCCGACAGCAAGAGCCGGAACGGCCCGAGATAGCCGATCAGATATTCGAGGGGCACCGACGCCGGCGCGACCAGCACGCCGGCGTCCCAAGGCACCGGCGGGATCGCGGAGCCGCTTCCCTCGAGGATCAGCAGGCCCGCCCCACGAGCGACGCCGAGCTCAGCGGCCTCGCGCACGTTCGTTGCGTACGGCGCACCGGCGAGACCCCCGCCCGCTCGACGGGCACCGATGGTCGTGACCCCCGTTGTAACCGCGTCTTCCAGATAGTCCGAGGCCGCGTGCTCCCCGGAGCGCACCAGGTCGAGGAGCCGCGCCAGATCGACGGACCCGGCTTCGGCGATCTGCGGTTCGGGCGGACCGCCGCGACCCATGGCCACGATCACCGGGTCGAGGCCGCGCCGCGCTGCGAGGCGCGCGAGCTCACCCGAGATCGCCGTTTTTCCCGTGCGCTTGCCGGTCCCGATCACCGCGAGGGTCGGCACAGCGAGCGGCGGCCCGGAGATCGGTGGATCCAGTCGGAAGTCCGCGCCCAGATATGGCAAACCGCGGACGAGTGCCACCGCCGCAAGCTCCATGCGCTCCCGGTAGCCGAGCACCGGTTCGTCGGAGAGATCCAATACGCCCTCGGGCGTGAATGCGTCGATCGCGTCGGCCAATGCGGCCATCCGGTCCTCACCGCTCACGTGTAACGGAGTACCGACGTCGAGCACGGAACCGGGATCGATCTTCTCGATGCCTCCGACCAGCAACGCGCCGACGACCTCATGGCCGTGCTCGCGCGCGACGTCGATCCCCCACCGCGTGACCGGCGGGTAGTGCTCGCCGTCGACCAGCACGATGACCCGCATCGCTCTGGGATGCCCCCCTTTCGAGAATGTGGTGCGGTTGAGGCCGCTACTCGCCGACCGGGATCGTGCGTTCCTGGATCGGCAGCTCGTGCTCGCGATGGAACTGAGCCCCTGTCAGCGAGAAGTGCGCCATCACCTGGCCGTCGCCGAACGGGAACTTCCGGTGGATCTTCACTTCGCCCCCGTCGAACTCCAGAACGTTGTAGCACGGCTTCGTGTATCCGCGAACCCGCAGAGACGACACCGTGCCGGCGTTCGCGATGTACATATCTTCCAGACGCCACACGTACGGCACATGCTTGTGTCCAGAAAGGACCACCTGGACCCCCGCGTGGATCAGCACCTCGAGCAGGTCGCCGGCGTCCATCACGGTGCTCCGCTCACGCCCGGTGCCGGGGATCGGCAGCAGGTGGTGATGCAGCACGAAGATCTTGAGCTCGGACGGAGCGCTGAACTCGCGGTGGATCCACTCGTAGTGACCGCGGCCGACCTTGCCTTCGTTCTGGTCGGGCTCGCTCGAGTCCATGCCGACGATCCGCACGCCCCCGATGTCCACCGACCACATCCGCGGACCGATCAGATCTTCGAAATGCAGGTAGCCCACGTTTCGGGAATCGTGGTTGCCGGGGACCGTGTAGATCGGCGCCTCGATCCGCTCGGCGTAGGCGACCCAGCTCTTGTACTCCTGGCGGAAGCCTTCGCTGGTGAGGTCTCCCGTCACGACGACGGCGTCGGGCTTCAGCTCGTTCAGCTCGGCGATGACCCGATTCATCAGGTTCGGAACGAAATACGGCGAGCCGACGTGCGGGTCGGAGATGTGGGCGATCGTGACCACGATGGTTCCAGTGTAAGCGGCCCTCAGCCCTCGGTGACCTCAACACCGGTCGGGGAAACGGCGAGCCTCAACATCCGCCAGCCCTCGCCGGGGTCGGGCACATGGGTCTCGGGAAGCTCGAACGCCATTAGCGTCGGCCCGGCACCGCTCACGCAGACGGGGATCCCGGCGGCCTGCAGTTCGTCGAAGAGGGCCTTGACGGTCGGAACGAGCGCCAGACGGACGTCCTGGTGCAGGCGGTCACTGAGAGTCTGGGTGAGCAGTCCCGGCTCCGACGTCAACGCGACAACCGTGGCCGC
>JAYUAK010000200.1:0-4538 GCA_043741335.1 Actinomycetota bacterium | reverse complement strand
CGGGTGCGGCGGGCGGCCTCGGGTTCGGCCTGATGGCCTTCCTGGGAGCGCGCGTGCGTCCCGGTGTCGATGTGGTGGCCGATGCGCTGGGGTTGCCTCAGCGCATGGAGGCGGCCGACCTGGTCATCACGGGTGAGGGCAAGCTCGACGCGCAATCGTTGCGCGGCAAGACGCCGGCCGGAGTCCTGCGTCTGGCACGCGAGCGGTCGGTGTCCGCGGTGGTCGTGTGTGGCGATGCGGAGATCGGACTGTCGCTGCCAGGTGTTCCGGTGGTATCCCTGGTGGAGCGGTTCGGTCGGGACGATGCATTCGCAGATGCGCGCCGCTCGCTGGAACGAGTCGCGGAGGAGCTTGCCGACCGGGCGAACGAGCTCGTTTCCCAGGAAACCAGGAGAGGTGGGGGAGGGGAGCGATGAGCGGCGCGATCGATCGGTTCCTGGAAGCGGCACGCGTTCAAGGCATCCATCCAGACGTTCGGCGGTTCCCCGAAGGAACCAAGACCGCCCGGGATGCCGCGAACGCCATCGGGTGCGATGTCGGACAGATCGTGAAGTCGCTCGTCTTCATGGCCGATGACCGGCCCGTCATGGCCTTCACCAGCGGGGCCAACCGCGTCGACGAGTCGAGGTTGGCCACGATCGTCCAAGCGAACGAGGTCCGCCGAGCCACACCCGAAGAAGCCCGAGCCGCCACCGGGTTCGCGGTGGGCGGCACGCCGCCGTTCGGCCATCCCGAACGGCTCACCTGCGTGGTGGATCCGGATCTGCTGGGATGGGACGAGATCTGGGCCGCAGCCGGAACCCCGGACTCGGTGTTCCGCCTCACACCCGCGGACCTGCTCCGCGTGACGGGGGCCGAACCGGCTGCGTTCGCCGACGGGTGAGCCCTTTTGGCGGGCTCATGGGCGCCTGGCGGTTACAATCCAGAGGTCCGCAGTTCGGAAGGTTCGTACCGGAGGAACGATGATCGCTCTTACCGAGAACGCAGCCGGCAAGGTCAAGGAGCTCTTGATCGAAGAAGGACGCGACGACATCGCGCTTCGGATCGCCGTCCAGCCGGGTGGATGCTCCGGTCTCCGTTACGCCATGTACCTGGACGATCAGATCACGGACAAGGACCAGACCGAGGAGCAGTTCGGCGTCCGGATGGTGATCGACAAGATGAGCGTGCCCTACCTGTCCCAGGCCACGGTCGACTTCGTGGATTCGTTGGAACAATCGGGGTTCACGATCGACAACCCCGCCGCGCAGAGCTCCTGCGCCTGCGGCAGCTCCTTCCACTAGCCTCCCTCGCCGCGAGGGATTCCGGCATACCCTTCGTTCCGTGCGTTCTGGGATGAAGGAGGCAAACGCGTGAGCAGTCGAACGATCGTTGGGCCAGCCAAGCACCCGGCGCTGCAGGAACACGAAGAGATGCGCCGCGTCGATCTGCAAAGCCGGATCGCCGACCGCATCACCCGGTTCGCAGGGTCGATGGTCTTCGCGTACGTGCACATCGTGTGGTTCTCGTTGTGGATCGGTCTCCACGTCGAGAAGTACCCCTTCGGGTTGCTCACGATGATCGTGTCGCTCGAGGCGATCTTCCTGTCGACGTTCGTGATGATCAGTCAGAACCGGGCGGACGAGAAACGCACCATGCTGGCGGACGACGAATGGAAGATCGTGCAAGAGGAAGAAGAGCAGAACGAGAAGCTGATCGAGCTCTCGATGCAGATCCTCGATCTGGCCAAAGCGATCCATCAGATGACGTCGCAGATCTCCCCGAAGACGGAACCCCAGGGATGAGAGGCGCGGCTAGCTGACGGCCTCGAGGGCCGCCCGGATGCCGTCCACGAGCTCGGTGAGCTCTCCGGCCTCTATCACCAGCGCAGGAGAGATCTGCAGAGCGCCGGGAGCGAGCGCGCGCGTGAGCACGCCGGTCTCTCTGCAGGCTGCGACCACCTTCGACGGGAGCGCGGGGTCGCTCGAGATACCTGCCGAGGAAAGCTGCACCGCGGCGAGAACTCCGGTGCCCGCCCGGATCTCGTCGACGAGCGGGTGCTCGGACAGCGGCACTAGTGCCGCGGCCAAGTCCGCCTCGAGTTCCAGCGCTCGTTCGCAGAGTCCTTCGCGCTCCAGGATGTCCAGGTTCGCGAGCGCCGCGGCCGAGGCCGCGGCGTGGCCCGAGTACGTGTAGCCGTGACGCCACACGCCCGCGCCCTCGGCCCAGAACGGCTCGGCGACCCACGGGGCGGCGATCGTGGCGCCCATGGGCAGGTAGCCACTGGTGATGCCCTTCGCGCAGGTGAGGATGTCGGGCTCGAGCTCCCAGCGGCCACTGGCGAACCACGACCCGCATCGGCCGAATCCCGTGATGACCTCGTCGGCCACGAACAGCACGCCAGTTTCGCGGCACACCGCGCGGGCGGCCGACAGGTAGCCGTCGGGGGCGGGGAATACGCCGCCCGCCCCGATCACCGGTTCGCAGAAGAAGGCCGCGACGTTCCCGGCTCCGACCCGGTCGATCGTTTCTCGGAGATCCTTGGCGTCGTCCCAGCGGACCTGGACGACGTCCTCGATGAGCTCGCCGTGGCCGGCGGCGTTCGCGGGGATGCCCGCCAAGCTGGTTCCGGCGGTGTGCATGCCGTGGTACGCATGTTCCCGGCGGATAAGGATCGTCCGCTCGGGTTGTCCGACCAGCTGCCAGAAGCGTCGCGCCATCTTCGTGGCGGTGTCGATCGAATCCGAGCCGCCGCTCGTCAAGAACACCCGGCTGTCGGTGACCGGAGCGAGCGCGCTGACCCGTTCCGCCAACTCCGACGCGGGCCGGTTCGAGAGGTCGCCGAACGTGTGGTACGCGGGGAGCGCCGCCATCTGCGCGGCCGCGGCATCGGCGATCTCGTGGCGTCCGAAGCCGACGTTCGCGAACCACAGCCCGGCGGTCGCGTCGAGGTAGCGGCGACCGGATTCGTCCCACACGTGGACGCCTTCACCCCGGGTGAGGACCAGCTCGCCATGTGCGGTGATCGACGCCATGTCCGCGAAGGGATGCCAGAAGTGACCCACGACGCCGAGGCTACCAGCGGCCCGATCGAGGACCTTCGTCCGGAACGTCTGGAGGGAGCTCGCCCGTCAGTCCGGGTCGTACGCCAGGTTGGGCCGGAGCCAGCGCTCGGCCTCGGCGATGCTCTCGCCTTGGCGGCGCGCGTAGGCATCCAACTGATCCTTCGCGATCCGTCCGACGTTGAAGTACCGGGACTCGGGATGCGCGAAGTACAGACCCGACACCGAAGCCGCCGGGGTCATCGCACAGGTCTCGGTGAGGTCCATCCCGATCTCCCTCGCTCCGAGCAGATCGAACAACCGCCGATTCTGGCTGAGGTCGGGACAGGCCGGATACCCGAACGCCGGCCGGATCCCCCGGAAGCGCTCCGCGATGAGCGCATCGCTCGGCAGGGGCTCCGCTTGATAGCCCCACGCGATGCGCGCCTCTTGGTGCAGATGTTCGGCGAAGGCCTCCGCCAACCGGTCGGCGAGCGCTTTGGCCATGATCGCGCGGTAGTCGTCGTGCTCGGCTTCGAATCTCTTGACCAGATCGTCGGTTCCGAGCCCAGCCGTCACGGCGAACGCACCCAGGTGGTCGCGGAGCCCGGTCTCGGCCGGCGCGATGAAGTCGGCGAGTGAGCGATTCGGCCGATCGTCGCCCTTGGCCGCCTGCTGGCGCAGCATCGGGAACACGACCCCGTTCTGAAGGACGATGTCGTCGCCCTCGGCGTTCGCCGGCCAGAAGCCGAACACGCCGCGGGCCTGGAGCAGCTCGCCCTTGTCGATCTCGTCCAACAGCTCGACCGCGTTGTCGTAGAGCTCTCGGGCGGCCGCGCCGTGCTTCGGATGATCGAAGATGGCGGGGAACCTCCCTTTCAGCTCCCAGGCGGTGAAGAAGAACGTCCAGTCGATATGCCCACGAAGATCGGCGATGGTCGGCTCCACCACGCGTGTGCCCACGAGGGAAGGAACCGGCAGGTCGTCGGCGCGCCACTCGATGGGCGCGCGACGCTCGATCGCCTGGCGGTAGGGAAGGAGCGGGGTCTTCTCTCGCTCCGCATGCTGGGTGCGCAGGGTCTCTTGGAGCTCGCGGTTCTCGGTGTCAAGCTTCGCTTTGCGCTCCGGGTCCAGCAGCGACGAGACGACCGCCACCACGCGCGAAGCGTCGATCACGTGGACGGTCTGGCGCGAATACTTCGGCGCGATCCGTACCGCCGTATGTTGGCGCGAGGTCGTGGCGCCGCCGATCAGGAGTGGCAGGTCCATCCCGCGCCGCTCCATCTCGCTCGCGACGTTCACCATCTCGTCGAGCGAGGGCGTGATCAAACCCGATAGCCCGACGATGTCGCAGCCTTCGCTCAGGGCGGTGTCCAGGATCAGATCGGCGGGTGCCATCACTCCCAGATCGATCACGGCATAGTTGTTGCAGCCCAACACCACTCCGACGATGCTCTTCCCGATGTCGTGCACATCGCCTTTGACCGTGGCGAGCACGATCTTCCCCTGCGCCTTCGC
>JAYUAK010000199.1:0-4545 GCA_043741335.1 Actinomycetota bacterium | reverse complement strand
GGAGACGAGCATCTACCTGGCGATCGACCCCGACGCCGTCTTCATGGACAAGGCCGTGGACGAGAACTCGTTCCCCGAAGGTAAGCACTCGTTCATGGACTGGTCCGACGGGCCGCTCTCGATCATGCCGTGGTGGAACGCCATCAGTCATACCGGTGTTCACGGCGACGCAACGAAGGCAACAGCCGAGAAGGGCCGGGCGCTCTTGTCGGCGGCGGTCAAAGAGTGCGTGGAGTTCGTCCAGGAGCTGAAGGAGAAGCCGCTCCCGGTCCGGTGGGAGCCGTCGGAACGGCCGCCGGCGTGAAGCCAACCAAGCGGCAACGTTCCTCAACTATCCCCGCGGCCGCGGCGCATGCTATACAGACCGCCCACGAGTGAGGATCTGTCCCGGCTCGGAGGATGACGTCATCGCGGGCTGATGCGCAGACGGAACGACCGGGCGAGGCCGAATGCTCGTAGGAGTAGGCAAGACCCGGGAAAGGGGAGGCCATGTTTCGAGTCAATAAGGCGCGACGCAGGAACCGACTGACGGTCACAGTGCTCTCGGCGACCATGATCGCCTCGGCGCTCTTCATGAACGACGCGTTCGCACAGGATTCGCCTTCGGCCTCGGGATCGTCCAAGGTCGTCTTCACGTGGGCCGACATCGCTGAGCCAAGCTCCCTCAACCCCATGGTCGGCTACCTCGGACTGGACTACACGATGTGGGCCCTCGCCTACGACATCCCGATCAACTTCGCGACGAAGGACTTCAGCCCCGACTACGAGCATTCGATCGTGACGAGCGTGGACGCGAGCTCCGACGGGATGACGTTCACGTACCACTTCCGCTCCGGCGTGAAGTGGTCCGACGGCCAGCCGTTCACCGCCAATGACGCTGCATGGACCTTGAACTACTACAAGGACAACAACGTCCCCAACTACAGCGCCGACCTCGCCCTCATGGACACTGCGACGGCGACCGACGACACGACGATGGTCTTGACGAGCAAGCGTCCCACCTCGTTCTACTCGGGGGAATCCGTCTTCCTCTACGAGTACCTCTTGCCCGAACATATCTGGGGCAAGTTCCAGGACGACTACAAAGGAGCGAGGCAGGAGACCGGTTACCCGTCGGTCGGCACGGGCCCCTACATCATCACGAAGTACGTGAAGAACCAGTATGTGCAGTTGGACCGGAACCCCAACTACTGGGGTCTCGATGCCGGACTCACGCCGCACATCGATCAGATCATCTACCGGATCTACGGAAACCAGGACGCCGAGGCCGCCGCCCTCCAGTCGGGTGAGGTCGACTTCGGTTCGTTCACGTCGGCGAACATCGTGAACACGCTGAAGTCCCGCGGGCTCGAGACGCGTGGCGCCGCCGTCCCCAGCTTCGGCGAGATCGGGATCAACACGGGCTCGGCCTTTCAGACCGATCCGACGGGCGGATTCAAACCACACGGTGACGGCCACCCGGCGCTTCAAGACGTCGTCTTACGACAAGCCATGCGGCGCGCGGTCGACAATCAGACGCTGGTCGACAAGGTCCTGCTCGGCTACGGGACAGCGGGCATCTCACCCGTCCAGCCCGGCGCGACCACCGGTGCCTGGAAGCCGGGACCGGACGATCCAGATCTCTCGTTCAACATCGCGGCGGCCAACCAGATGCTCGACGATGCCGGCTACACCATGGGGCCCGACGGCGTGCGCATCGACCCGAAGTCCGGGAAACCGCTCGAGTTCCGATTCTTCAGCCGATCCTCCGATCAGAACTCGATCGACATCGTCCCGTACGTGTCGGGATGGATGCAGCAGATCGGCATCAAGCTCGACGCCCAGACGCTCAACAGCAACAAGCTGGGCAACGTGATCCTCGCGGGCGACTACGACCTGTTCGAGTGGGGCTGGTACCCGAACCCAGACCCGAACTACATCCTGAACATCTTCACGTGCGCACAGCGCCCGCCCGACGCCAACACCTACCGCAACTCCGACAGCTACTACTGCAACCCCGACTACGACAAGCTCTACGACCAGCAGGGTGCCGTGACGAGCGTCTCTGAACGGGTCGACGTCGTCCACCAGATGCAGGCGATCCTCTACCGGGACCAGCCGTACATCGTGTTGTGGAACGACGCGGCGCTGGAGGCGTACAGCGCGGATTGGACAGGCTTCCTCCCGCAACCTGATCCCAATGGAGATGTGATCGCGGCATATGGCCCGCTGTCGTTCATCAACATCCGGCCCGTGAGCGGAACCGCTGCGGGCGGCGGAGGCGCATCCGGCGGCATCCCTGCCGGCGTGTGGATCGGAATGCTCGCGGTGCTGGTCGTGGTCGTCGGTGGCTCGCTGATGATCCGAAAGCGCCGCGAGTCCGACGAAGACGAGGCGTAACCGAGCTCGAGGAAAGGACGGAGGGTGAGCACCCGGCGCTACTTGCTGTCCAAGATCCTCCAAGCGGTGCTCACCCTCCTATTCGTCCTGGTGTTCAACTTCTTCCTGTTCCGAGGGCTGGGCGACCCGACGCAGCTTCTCGCGAAACAGCGTGGCAACCTCACCCCGTCCGCCTTAGCCCAGCTGCGATCTCAGCTGGGGCTGGATCTTCCGCTGCCACAGCAGTTCGTGAACTACCTGAAGCAGAGCGCCCAGGGGAACCTCGGGCTGACGTTCGACAACCAGCCGGTGTCTTCGGAGATCGCCAAGGCGGTCTGGCCGACCGTGCTGCTCATCGGCACGTCCACGGTCGCGTCGATCGCCCTCGGCATCTGGATCGGCATCGCTCAGGGATGGCGGTGGGGTTCGCGGTTCGACCAAACGTGGTTGGGCATCACGCTGGTCCTGTACTCGATGCCCGAATTCTGGTTCGGGCTCCTCATGATCATGCTGTTCTCCGTGACGTGGAGCATCTTCCCGTCCGGTGGCATGGAGACCGCGGCGTCGACCCTGACGGGGTTCGCGCACATCGCGGACATCCTGAACCACCTCGCACTCCCCTTCTTCGTGCTCACGGTCTCGTACCTGGCCGAGTACTCGCTGATCATGCGCTCGTCGCTGATGGAGGTGCTCGGCGACGACTTCATCCTCGTCGCGCGCGCCAAGGGTGTCCGCGAGCGGATGGTGCGCCGCCGGCACGCGGTGCCCAACGCACTCTTGCCCACGATGACCGTCACAATCTTGTCCCTCGGCTACGTCCTCGGAGGCGCCATCGTGATCGAGGCGATCTTCTCGTGGCCCGGATTGGGACGCCTGACGTACACGGCGATCGGCAACCAGGACTACGCGCTGCTGCAGGGACTGTTCCTGTTGTTCAGCGCCGCGGTGATCGTGTCGAACTTGATCGCCGATCTCTTGTACTCATACCTCGACCCGCGCGTGCGGGCGGCCTGACATGGCCACGAGCCTGACGGACACCGCCCGGGACGAGGTTCCCCAAACACCGACGAACCCGAAGAAGATCGCCCGGCAACGACGCAAGGACTCCCTCAAGCGGATCTGGAAGCAGTACCGGCAGAGCTGGATGGGGATGGCCGGTCTGGGCATCCTCCTGTTCTTCGTTCTCATCGCGGTCTTCGCACCTCTGCTCGCGAGCAAGTGCGACCTCTCACCGATCTGTCACCCGACCAACCCTTCACTGTCACCGCCCAACGGGACGTTCTGGTTCGGGACAGACGTCCAGGGGCGTTCGGTGCTCTCACTGAGCATTTGGGGATCCCGGGTCTCGCTCATCGTCGGGCTCGCAGCAACGCTCATCACCGTGGTGATCGGGGCGAGCATCGGACTCATCGCCGGCTACTACGGCGGGTGGCGTGAGACGGGGCTCATGCGGCTCACCGACTGGTTCCTGGTGATCCCGTTCCTGCCGCTCGCGATCGTCCTGTCGGTGATCTTGAAGCCGTCGCTCTACACGGTGATCTTCGTCATCGGGATCACGTCGTGGCCCAGCACCGCGCGCGTGATCCGAGCGCAGGTGCTCACGCTGAAGACGAGGGGCTACGTCGAGCGTTCGCGTGCTCTTGGATCCGGGGACTACCACCTCGTCACACGCCATATCTTGCCGAACGTTGGACCGCTGATCTTCGCGAACACCGTCCTGATCGTGGCCATCGCGATCCTCACCGAGACGACGCTCTCGTTCCTGGGCCTCGGCCCGGACCCCACCGCGAACATCTCGTGGGGCACGATCTTGGAGCAGGCGTTCGGGCAGGGGTCCGCGTTCTCCGGATACTGGTGGTGGATCGTCCCGCCTGGCGTGGCGATCGTGCTGCTCGTGCTCTCGTTCACCATGATCGGCTACGCCTTGGACGACATCCTCAACCCGAAGCTGAGGGGCCGATGAGCCTGCTCGAGATCGAAGACCTGCGCATCACGTATCAGACGAAGGGCGGGCCGGTCCCGGCGGTCCGCGGCGTCACCATCGCGGTGGAGCGGGGACAGGTCCTGGGGTTGGCCGGCGAATCGGGCTGTGGGAAGTCGACGATCGCGGGCGCCATCTTGCGGCTCCTTCCTTCGACGACCACGGTCGAGGGTCGGGTCGCACTCGACGGTGAGGACATCCTCACG